>JAGTRH010000237.1:2563-2883 GCA_018396795.1 Candidatus Bathyarchaeota archaeon | reverse complement strand
GCAGCAATGTCGGGAGAAGCAGCAGTATCTATAGGGAACGTAGTGGGTTCTAATGTTGCTAATGTTTGCCTGATTATAGGATTAGGCTTAGTTTTATATTCTTTCAGAACAAGATCTAAGAAACTCCCTCCAGTTAGGTTTAAACCTGAAGAGCTTGACCTGCTATACCTTGGGATATTCACGGCATCCGTTATTCCTATTCTCCTGATAAGCTTCCTACCTGCCAGCAAAATCGTTGGGTTAATACTGATAATTATATACGCCTACCGCACTTTTCAAATAATTTTAAAGAGAGAACTACCCCTAGAGGAAAACACTGA
>JAGTRH010000237.1:0-2524 GCA_018396795.1 Candidatus Bathyarchaeota archaeon | reverse complement strand
CATGGTCCTAGCATTATTGGGTATAATCGGGGTTGTTGTCAGTGCAGATCTTCTAGTTAACTCAACGGCAGAAATAGCCCTCATAATCGGAGTACCTGCCTCCATAATATCTGCCACCATCATCGCCGTAGGGACAAGCTTTCCGGAGTTGTCGCTGGACATTCAAGCCATGTTGAATGGACATGTGGATCTTGCTTTCGGTGATGTTATAGGAAGTTGCTTCACGAATATCACGCTTATCCTCGGTGTAACACTTTTCTTTTCTCCAGTAAGGTTCAACATCAAGGTTTTCTCCGACTTGGTGGCTTTTTCAACGCTCGCAAACATACTCTTATGGTATTTAATGCATAAGGGAAGCCTTGGCTCAAGAGAAGGCCTCTACCTATTAACCCTCTACGTGGTGTTCCTATTGTCAGTCATGGAGATTTTAGTATTTCCAGAGTGATTCAAGCTATTTATTTTTAAAGCCGTACCAGCGATTCCTTAACCATTAACACGCCTTTCCTGCCTGTAATCCTTCTCATCAGGCTCTGAACATCCTTAAAGCTTCCTTTTACAAATATCGTTAACATGCATCTATGCTCGTCCAAATGGATGTGAAGGTTTGAAATAATCAGGCTGATGAACCTATGTTGAATATCTGTTAGCTCTTCTTCTAAGCTAGGTTTGTCATGGCTGTAGACTATCATTAGGGAACCTGAAACCATATCTTCCTCTTTATGCGGTATGCTTAAAAAATTCCTTATTGCTTGCTGGACAACCTTAGACCTATCGGATTTAATCGAATCCACAAACCTATCCAGCTCCTTTACCAGATCCCTAGGCAAAGAGATCGATGTTCTAACAATCCTGCCTGTCATGGTTAAACTATGCGAACGAATATTATAAACATTTTAGCTGATATTGCGAAACCCGTATTTTCATCATAAATTTTTAACCATCGTCAACGCGTCGCTTCCATCCGGATAATATCTCCTCCTCAACCCGGCAGTCTCATAACCCAAAGACTTGTAGAGCCAAATAGCCGCATAATTATCAACACCCACCTCTAAACGAACAGTTTTAACACGGTCTTCCCTAAACCTTGATTCAAGGTCGAGCATCAAACTCCTGCCAATTCCCCTCCTCCTTGACCTTGGTTCAACAGCTATAGACACGACTTGTCCAGAGTCTTTTCCAACGAGCCTTCCACAAACATAGCCTGAAATCCTCCCTTTGTATTCTGCTATCAAAAAATACTTCGGGCAGCGTCTCAAAAGTTCTTTAAAAACCCCAGAGGGGTAGGGATACTTGGGAAAGGAGGCTTTTTCAATTCTCATTATCGTCTCCAAATCACTTTCTTTAGCCTCCCTTACCATGCAGTCGTCTCGAAACATTCCTTTGTCACTAAAATGCTGGTTTGATTCATTAATCTTTTTCGATCAGGAAAATACGCGTAAAAGGCTTTTTAAGGCTGAATGACTTTCGGGCTGGAGAAAGGCAATAAACCTCCAAGGGTGAAGTTTTTTGAAGAGCATCTAGCGGATATAAAGTAGAGAAAAACGATGAAGAAGGATTTTTGCTCTAAGGAGGAAATGCTCATTCCCTATGCTTAATTTTTAGGCGGAAAGATCGGTGAAGCGAGTATAAGTCAACCTCGAGGATTCTTGGAGTTTTTGGACGTAATTATCGATTACGAAGCTATAGAGGGATTCGTCATCGTTGGTCAAGCCTTAATCTCTCTTCTCGAAAACGAGTTTGAACAGGTCATTTGGAAAAGCCGAGAATATATTGTTAAAGGAGATAAATGGTATGTTTACGACATTATTGGTGAACGCAGCTTAGGCTATGCCTTAGTAGATCACTTCGATGAAACACCACCCTGGTTTAAGTGGTTTTTGAAGGATGAGAATAAATGGGTTAGAAGAAGCGTAGGTGTTGCAATCCACTTCTTCGGCAAAAGAGTTTTAGACAAGCCAGATAGGACAAAGACTCTTGAAATTGATTGAACTCAATATTGAAGAAAAAACAGGTTGATGCAGTAAAGGGCATCGGCTGGGGCCTTAAGACAATCAGTAAGCATCATCCCGGTCTTTTAACGGAGTTTTTAGAGAGACAGTTTAAATCCGGGAAAAAGATATCTGAGCTGATAGTGAGGAAAGCAATAACATATTTGGATGAAGAGAGAAGACTGGGGTTGGAGAAGAATGTATAATGCAAATCAAGGGGGTTCTGAGTAAATCATATAGGTGAAAATGCAATCTCTTCCTTCGTCATAATTAAACATGGTTTTCAGCTATTATTTGAAGTTCTAAAAGAAATTTGCGAATGGTATTCAAAACGTACTTAGCATCAGACAGTGCTTTTTCAGCATCATCCCTGTCGAAGATGTCGCTGGGCGCTTTGCCCAAGGACTCAATACCGTATAGGCTCGGTGCCCTCTTGTCTGCCAAGTCTCTAGAAACCTCGCCCAGCTTCTCAACTTCTCTTCTAAACCATTCGGGAAACCTGTCTTTAACAGCTCTCAGAATCCTGCTCATATCAT
>JAGTRH010000236.1:379-2895 GCA_018396795.1 Candidatus Bathyarchaeota archaeon | reverse complement strand
GTAATAGATAATGAAGGTAAATATGCATGGACCAATCCAATAATCAACCTGTAAAAAGGAGAAATTTGATGGAGTAGGATATATTTGAGTCTACCGGAATCCCTATTAAAAGATAAAATTATGGAATTCCTTTTAGAGGACATAGGCTTAGGTGACATAACTACTGAATTAATAGTACCTTTAGGAACTAAAGTACGCGCGCAGATAGTTGTAAAGGAGACAGCAGTCGTAGCTGGTTTAGATGAGATGAAAGTAATTTTCGATATTGCAGGTGCGAAAATCTCATGTCTAGTAAAAGAAGGCGATGAGGTGGCACAAAATACTGTGATCGCGATAATCGAAGGAGAGGGTAGAGCAATTTTATCTGTGGAAAGGGTGGCACTAAACATTCTTTCACGCATGAGTGGAATAGCTACGGAGACGAGAAAGTTATTGAAGAAAGTCAAGGAGGCCGGGCTAAATGTACGTTTAGCCGCAACTAGAAAGACGGTTCCAGGATTACGATACTTTGATAAGAGGGCTATCACCATCGGTGGGGGGGACCCGCATAGATTTAGACTTGATGATCAAATATTGATTAAAGATAATCATATAATTATTGCTGGCGGCGTGGAAGAGGCATTAAGGAGAGTGAAAACATCGGCAAGTTTCTTTAAAAAAATTGAAGTTGAAGTGAAAACTGCTGAACAAGCAGTACAGGCTGCTAAATACGGAGCTGATATAATAATGCTAGATAATATGACGGTTAATGAAGTTGGCGAAGTAATTAATACTTTAAAGCATCTTGGTCTTCGTGATAAGGTTCTTATCGAAGTCTCCGGCAGAATAAACGAGGAGAATATAATGGACTATGCTAGGCTTGAACCTGATATCATCTCAATTGGCGCGCTTACTCATTCGACTAAATCAATTGATGTAAGCCTAGATATTATTGAAGTTAGAAAATCGTAAAAATATCTCCTAAAAGTCTTTCACCGATTTAATTATAAGTGATATGGGTGCATTAGTTTTTATTCCCCTGCTATGAAAGTGTGTGCGTAAAGCAATAAAACCAGATTCTGTAATGCTCTTAATCACATTCTTTAGCGGCGGAATTGGAATACCGAATTTATCACAAATTTTATCAACAACATAATACGTAATAGGTGCATCTGCTTCTTCCTTAATCAGCGATATCATTCTTACAGCATCGTGATTTAAGTATTCGAAATCTTGTATGTTTTTCTCCATAAGAGAACAGAATTTCTTATCAACTATGCTTCCAAGCCATAGTGGTCCGGCAACGTTTAAGGGTGAACCACATTCAGAGCACTTGACACCCTTCATCATCACCGGCATTCCCAAATAAGCCTCTCTATAAAAGCAGTTGAAGCAATGAAACAAATAACCCATATTCCCTAATGATTTATCAGCCTTCTTTGCTCCGTATTCGATTAATGCATATAACCTCACGTAATGGTTTGTGCTGTGGCTAAACAATACTTTTATGCCTCCATTATGCTTGGCGGCCGTAATTGCTAGGCAACCGGCTAGTAACCTTATTGCTATCTCATGGCAATACTCAGTTTTCAGAGAGAGACCACCATACTTTCTGAGTGCAACCTTTGGATAAACACCGCATAAAGGCGCCATATCTGTAGCAGTCAAAGCAATTAACCCGCCATCCTTTAATGCTCTAACTGCTGAATCAATATACTGGACGGGAGAGCCAAATGGATCAACATCTATGAAGTCAAACCTGCTCTTTGGAGCAGCATGCTTAGATAAAAATAAATTTGCGTCTTCATTTGCAACAAAAACTCTCCCAACAAGATTATTTAATTGAACATTATACTTAGCTAATTTATAGGCTTTCTCGTTTATGTCATTAATATATACAGCGTTTATGCCTTCAACTTCTTTGGCAAAACGTATTCCTCTAACTCCGCAGCCAGTTAATGGTTCAGATACATTCATTTCTTTGTTAACGATTGCTCGATAAGACTTAAGGGCTATAACAGCTATATCTCTGCAAGTTCTCATAAGCGGGTTATAAAAAACTGGTGCTCTTGAAGGAGCATAGTCCCAGGTTCCTCTTTTGAAGGCTTCAAGTTTAGGAATAATAATATTGGCTTGGCCTTCTTGAATAGTCTCAACCGGAAAGTCAAAATTCAAGGGGCATCCCTACCATAGATAGTAGAAGAAATGTCAGCGTATTATATATTATTGAGAAATTAAAACTTTTATTAGGATCCATAATATCTTGATATTTTAGGTTGAATGGTGATAACGCCAATTGAAGTTTAGGGAATTAAGTTGGAATGGCTTCCTGCTTGAAATTCCAGAGGATATGCGCTTAACGGCCGAAAGCGGAAACTTAAACTCAGGCTACCTTAAGTTTGAGATGGAAGGTTTTTTAGTGGAGGTTAGGTGGGATCCCCTAGATCCAAGAAAGGCTAAATCTCTAGCATTGATAGCTGATTCATTCGTCAAGAATATAAAAAAGACGCTTGAGAAGACAAGCAAGAAAAGGATCG
>JAGTRH010000236.1:0-369 GCA_018396795.1 Candidatus Bathyarchaeota archaeon | reverse complement strand
GGAAATATTTTTGTATCCTCTCACAGTGCTTACGTTATGATTCTTAAACCAAATTCTAGTTTGAGGGAACCAGTCTATATATGGAACTGTGACAGAAGTAAGCGGATAGTAGTGATGCACTTCACATCTTTATTGTCTGATGAGGAAAGTGAAAATTTAATTAAACGAATAGTTAACTCATTTAAGTGTCATTTAGAAGGAGACTTTATTCCCTGGGCTGCATTAAACCTTCGATTTAATCTCCCTCCCTCTTTTCTACTTTCTGAAAGAAAAATAGCAGTTGGGAGAACCCACTTGACATTTAATGAACAGAAATTTTCCACATTTGCTGAGAAAGGTAAAAATCTTATGATTGAGTACTTCTCCATG
>JAGTRH010000235.1 GCA_018396795.1 Candidatus Bathyarchaeota archaeon | reverse complement strand
CAAGCCCAATGGTGAATAAACAAGATGCCAGTTTACTTCATTTTGCTTAAGTATAAATTATCGATTATTAAACAAAGTGCCTTAAAGACCTCGTCTTGATTAAGGTTGTTTACGTCAATTATTGCGTGGAAGGGTTCGAGGTCTTCGCCTAATCTGAAGCCATAGAGCCTACGGTAAATCTCCCTCGTTCTGCTTTCTCGCTCCCTCATGCGCTTAATGGCTTCTTCAACACTTATCCCATCTCTCTTGGCTATCCGCTGGGCTCTAACCTCCTCCGAGGCGTCAAGCCAAATCTTAAAGCCCTCCCTGAGAAGCCAAGGCATTGTCCAGCTATCCAAGACAACGTTGCCTTCCTCAGCCCACTCAAGCATTTTCTCGTCAACACGCCTGTCTAGATCAAGGTTTCTTAAGCGCTCGTCTAAAAAGCGCATTCCAACCTCAGTCTCCCACCATCCGCGTTCAACAACTCCATAACCCATCTCGAACGCAACAGCCTTTAGGGCGTCCCCGCCAGAAAAGTACCTAAGCCCATAATGCTCAGCGATGCTCCGAGCGGCTGTGCTCTTACCAGAGCCAGCTAAGCCGGATATGCATATAATAATCTTTTTTCTCGAGTGGGTTGAGCACGGATCCATACTCTGTCACTCTCTTGATGCTTAAGCTGTTTGTCGCACATGTTAGACTCTAGCTCTCATACCCATCTCAACATTAAAGATTTTCGAGAGCATGAAGTTGAAGAAGAACTGACATATCACATACCAGAAGAAGAACGGTATCTCAACCCTATTCCAAAGTAGAGGTATGAAGGCAACAGGCTTACTTCCATAAAAAAGCATCAGCAGCCACCACATAATGGTGAATGAAGCAAACATTATCAGCGAGGATATGGTCTGCTGCTTAGAGACCTTAGCTCTCAACTGTGTTATCCGGATCTCTTGCTTCTTAACCTTAGCCATAAGCTTCTTGTCGCCTGTTTTCTTGGCAAGCTCCCTTTCAGCATTCCACGCGGCAACCTCCTTCTGCAGCTCATTAAGCAGCTGCCTATCAACAAACTTACGGTTAAGCAGAGTGGTGACCAATGAGGCAATAAAGGCTATAAACGCTATAAAAAACGTTGAGTACGGGTGGACTCCCAGAATATCCAGCATAATCCCACCTATCACCTCCCAAGGAACCTTCTTATTCCAGGATAAATCTCCTCAATACGTTCACTCATAATCTGCTGGTAATACTGGTATATGATTCCTACGGAGAGCAGTATTCCAGTTCCGGTTCCAAAGGCCCCGAAGAAATCCGCCAAAGCCGCCAGTAAACCAACAATTAAGCCTCCTAGCAAAGTCACGATGGGAATATAACGCTTCAAGATGACTTCAATAGGCTTCTCGGATCTCCTAAAGCCCGGAACCTGCATGCCTGAATCAACAAGCTGCTTAGCAACGGTTCTCGGATCTAAACCGCCAACCTGAAGCCAAACCCATGAGAAGACAACACAGAAGATGATTAGTAGAACTGCGTAAACAATGTATCTAACAGGGTAATTCATAACATCCATGAAACCCCTCGGAGAAGTAACGTAATATGCTAATCCACCCTTCGGGTGTAGGCCTCCCTCAACATACTCGAAGTCGCCTATCAACTTTATCCAAGGGCTTAAACTCGGATTATTGGCGTAATTATTCCATAGTATCTGCCCTATAACATATATGTTCCCGAAAAGCGCCGAGGCGAATATAACTGGAAGGTTAGAAACGTAAAGTAGGCTTATAGGATATCTACCCCTGAAGCCCCTAAAACGGGAGTGGGCGATCGGTATCTCAACCCTAACACCCTGAGCGTAGATGCAGAATAGAAATATCCCAACGGTTAATATTAGGCCTAGAATACTGGGGTTATCCGCCGTTCTTACAATGAGATTACTTACGGATTCGCCTGAAATCAGAGCCTGAATAATTGCCGGTATTATCCCCCTAAACTTGGCTGGTTCACCTATAGCCGGCATTGTTGAGAAGCAATCCATCATTATGCGTTGAGCAACGCCGGCTAGGATGAATAGGCTTATGCCGCTTCCAATACCCCAACCCTTCTGGATCATCTCATCGAGAAGCATGATGATTAAGCCTGCGAAGATTAGCTGCATGAAGATTATAATCGCCTGCTTTGCCTCTAAACTGCCGAAAAACCCTCCCAAAAGGTAGGCTGACGCTTGAACAACAGTCATTATCACGGCGAAAACCTTGTTCACACCCGAGAATAAGGCCCTATCCTCTGGGTCTGAGAAGTCAACGCCTATAAAGCCTGAAGCTGCAAGTAGCTGCAGTATTAGGCCTGCTGTAACTATTGGCCCTATACCCAACTCCATTAATGTACCTCTTGTTGAGGCGAAGATCACCCTATAAAAAAGTATATCTTCGCTTTTGTTAAGGCCGTAGAGTGGTATCTCGCTCATGACAAAATAGATTATTAGGGCGGCAGCCGTCCAGAGGAGCTTCTCGTTAAAGTTAACCCTACGCTCAGGAGCCTTAATCTCCGGGATAAACTGTATCAGCGGCTTGAAAGCGTTCAGGAACCTGCCGGCCACGTTTCCCCCTCAAACACACTTTTATAATCTTAATTCTACCTTAAAAATTTACGTTTTAGCAAAATCTCAGCCCGCGGTAGCTTCCTCAACCTCTTCAGCCGCTGTTAGTATTTCTCCTCCAGCCTCCCTAATCTTCTTTAAGGCAGCCTCGGTGCATGATTGAACCTTTACTTTAGCTGGCAGAGTTATCTTCCCCTCACCTAGAAGCTTAGTGTACCCTAATTCCTCCAAGTCTATGAATATCTTCTCACCCCTCTTAGTTTTAGCCGCCATCTTTAGGGCTAATTCCTCAAGCTCCTTCAAGTTTATGCATCGAACATCCCTTTTAAGGCTTTTA
>JAGTRH010000234.1 GCA_018396795.1 Candidatus Bathyarchaeota archaeon | reverse complement strand
GGTGGCAGTTTGAATGTAAGCCCTTTTGAGAATTGCGCCCGCCCCATCGTCTAGGGCATTTCTAAGCGTCACCACATTTCCAGTTACTGCGCAGTCACCGAATGCGATAAGGATTTTCGTATGCTCCCTAATATTTTTGATGAGGTTTAGCTGCTCCTCATTTCCAATAGCTCCCTCAACAACGGTTATGTCAACATTTTCCGGGAAGATTTTAGCGTCCATAAGTGGGCTATAGACCAGCTGGATTTTTTGGGCGAGACCCAGTATCTGCTCATCTTGATCAAGAAATGACATGTGGCATCCTGAGCATCCGCTAAGCCAAATGGTTACAAAATTGATTTTTCCAGGCTCACCCATCATGATCCCCTTCTTAACAGGATGAATTTGGCTATCTCTTTATCTTTAATCTCAGAGAAGGGCTTGTCCCTAACGTATATCGCTCCAACAGGGCATACCCTAGCGCATTTACGGCATGATGTGCATGATTTAGATGAAGCCCAATCTTCATCCATGTCTATTATAACCTGCGAATCCTTACCCCTCATCTTCATATCTAAAGCGTGAACACCCTCAACCTCATCGCAGACCCTAATGCAACGGGCGCATAGAATGCACCTGTTATGGTCTATAACTAGGAAATCATGCGTTAAATCGATTTTATGCGCAGCCCATTCGCGCTCAACCCTCAGATGATCAACGCCAAATTCTTTTGCGAGATCTTGGAGCTCACAATGCCCATTTGCAACACAGATTGAACATATGTGGGGCTTCTCGGACAGAATGAGTTCCAGCGTTAATTTTCTAAATTTTTTCAGTCTCTCAGAGTTTGTGATTATTTCCATGCCATTGCTAACAGGTGTTGTGCAGGATGGAAACAACCTAGGTGAACCCTTAACCTCGACAATGCATAGGCGGCAGCCGCCGTAATTGCTTAAGCCATCTAGGTAGCATAGGGTTGGAATATAGATGCCGGCCCTTTTAGCAGCGCTTAAGATCGTGTCCCCCTCGTAAGCGTTGACTTCCATACCGTCGATTTTAATTTTAACAGCACTGGGAGCGCTCATTCTTCAACCTCCAGAGAACGCTTGCTCTTTGAAGCATTTTCCAGCCGGGCACCTTTTTTCAGATATATGCGTAACATATTCATCCCTAAAGTAACGTAGCGTTGTCAGAGTAGGATTTGGAGCTGTTTGTCCAAGGCCGCATAAGCTTGCATCCCTCACATACACGCCTAACTCCTCCAGCAAGCCCATATCATCCATTTCTCCCTCACCCTTCATGATTCTTTCAAGGATGTTTCTCATTTTTAGTAAGCCAACCCTGCATGGGACACATTTCCCGCACGATTCATCCACACAGAAGTCCGTGAAGAACCATGCTGTATCAACCATGCACGCCGTATCGTCAATTGCAACTATTCCGCCTGAACCCATTATGGCTCCGGCCTTAGTGAGAGATTCATAATCTATTGGGAGGTCAAGCATGCTTTCCGGTAAGCATCCCCCTGAGGGGCCGCCGACTAGGACAGCCTTGAATTTTCTCCCTCCGAGAATTCCGCCGCCTATTTCAAATATAACCTCCCTTAACGTGATCCCCATCGGAACCTCGATTAGTCCAGGGTTATTCACTTTGCCTGTAAGTGAGAAACATTTTGTTCCAGTACATTTAGGCGTTCCAATCTTTGCAAACCAGTCTCCGCCATTAAGAATTATGGGCGGCACATTGGCTAAAGTTTCAATATTATTTATAAGCGTCGGTTCCCCCCATAGACCTGAGGTAGCCGGGTATGGTGGACGCGGGCGAGGCGTGGCTCTACGTCCCTCTATAGATGCAAGTATGCCTGTTTCTTCACCGGCAATAAATGCGCCTGCTCCAAGCCTTAGCTCAACATTGAAATTGAACCCGCTTTCAAGAATATTCTCGCCTATGAGGTTCATTGCTTTAGCCTGCTTTAAGGCCTCCCTTAAGGTGTTGACGGCCAGCGGGTATTCAGCTCTCACGTAAATGTATCCATACTCGGCGCCAACGGCGTAAGCAGATATGATCATTCCCTCAATTATCGAGTGCGGATCGGCTTCTGCAAGGGTTCTGTTAGCGAAGACTCCTGGGTCGCCCTCATCCAGGTTTGCGACAACATATTTCGGAGTATTCTTCTCTCGGGCGACGAAGTTCCATTTTTGCCCTGTTGGGAATCCGGCGCCTCCCCTTCCTCTTAAACCGCTTGCGATGACCTCATCTATAACCTCCTTAGGCGTCATCTTAGTTAGGCACTTGATGAGCGCTTGATATCCTCCAGCGGCCATATAATCCTCTATTCTCATGGGATTTATTTTACCAGCGTTTCTCAGGACCAGTCTAAGTTGTTTCTTGAAAAAGGCTTCGTTCGCATATAGGTATTCTTTCACAGGGATCCCGGCAACTATATGGCTCTTAACTATCTCCCTGGCTTTTTCCGGGGTCACATTTTGATATATGTATCCGCCCGGCTCTAAAAGGACAACCGGGCCAACTGAGCATGTTCCCGGACATCCAGTTTTGGCGACTTTACATTCGCTTTCAACGCCGAACTCTTTAACAGCATTCTCAAAGGCCTTTAACAAGTTTAATGCACCAAACGGCAAACATCCACTAGAGCAGCAGATATTTACCCTATACTTGTAAAATCCCTGTTTTTCAGATTCCTCCCTCGCTATTCTTAAAATATCTTCCGACTTCAAAAACTATCCTCCAATAACATCTTTTATCCTTCTTAAAACAACCTCTTTGTTCGCCTTCCCAATAACTTCGTTGTCAACAGTCACGTTTGGAGCCATTGCGCATGCACCTATACAGCGCGTTATAAAAAGCGATAGTTTTCCATCGACTGTTGATCCACCACGCTTAACATTAAATTCTCTTTCAATAGCTGAGATTATTTCTTCAACACCGCTTACATAG
>JAGTRH010000233.1 GCA_018396795.1 Candidatus Bathyarchaeota archaeon | reverse complement strand
CATAGGATGCTACCTCAAATATGTCCTTGATCGGCTGTCCCTCAAGAACCCTAACCTCTTCGACTTTATATATGGCTGGCATGAAATCGGCTTCAGAATCATCAGAGACTTTTGCCTCAATCTTAATCATCCCCCTGAAATTAAAAATCTTATCTCCATATTTTTCGTTGATCTCTTCCTCTAGCTTAACCGGGTGAATTGAAAATTTTGTTCCCTTAAAGATCCCTCTATTCCACTTTCTGCTCAGTATCTTGTAAGCATCTTCACACGTTATAGGGTAAATTTCAGCCTTATTTTGGCACCAGCGCTTAGCCTCCTCCCCACTAAACTTTGAAATACCATGGCTTCCTGCGGAATAAATCTGCTTTATGGTTTCCCTTACGCATTCGCTGTTTTTTACGCCGTAAATGGTCAAGTCTATGTCTGAGAATTTCTGATGTATGTCTAAGAGGATTGAGCCTGTAACTCCGAAATACTTTAGTGGAATGCTGCTTTCATCGGAGATCTTGAGCGCTAAATCCAAGGCTTTGCCTTGTAGAGCGTCTAGGTCCCTAGATCTGCTAAGATCAATGATTTTCTCCTCAGGCTTCAAGTGATTCGTTATTTTGCTTAATGGAACTGCTGATATATTAACTCCCATAATTGGTGAATCATACAAGTATTCCGGGTGACTCTTAAGGAAGTTGATTGTGCTAATTAAGTCGAGCATTGTGTAGCGGCGCATTATACGCTGGAACCTACTTGAGCCCCTGCCCCATCTGCCTCTCTTCGATGGAATATACTTTAAATAGGATATTACCCGATCGGGCGGATGAACCGATCCGATAACGCAGAAGAAGAATCCTTCAGGGGTCTGCACATAGTCCCTGTCCCTGAAGCCACGTTTCAGTCTTATCACCCTCATATAGCCAAATGTGCTTATGATTATGGGCTGGAAACTGAAATTTAAAATTTAAGATTTAAAATGGAGAAACCTTAAATTATTTGGGGTCCTATATATTTTTGAGCGTGATTAGATTGGAGAAGCGCAGGTACGGTAACACTAACACGTATCTTTCTGTCGTAGGCTTCGGCGGCATAGCTGTGATGGATGAGAGCCAGGATGAAGCTAATCGCCTAGTTGCCAAAGCCATTGATAGGGGAATAAACTATTTTGATGTTGCACCAAGCTACGGTAATGCCGAAGAGCGGTTGGGTCCAGCCTTAAAGCCATATAGAAATTCGGTTTTCTTGGCATGTAAAACATTAAAGCGCACTAAGAATGAGGCTGAGGAGGAGATGCGCCAATCGCTTAAACGGTTGCATACGGATCACTTTGACTTGTATCAGCTGCATGCAGTAACAACGCTGGAGGAGGTTAATCAAATATTTAGTGAGGGCGGGGCAATTGAAGCCCTAATTGAGGCTAGGGAGCAGGGGCTAATCAAACATATCGGATTCTCAGCTCACTCTGAGGAAGCAGCTCTAGCCCTACTAGACCGATTTAAATTCGACAGCATTCTGTTCCCGGTAAATTGGGTTTGCTGGCATCAGGGAAGCTTCGGCCCGAGAGTTGTTAAGAAGGCTCTAGAGAAGGGCGCTGCCATATTGGCTTTAAAAACCATGGCGAAGAGAAGGCTTAAGGAGGATGAGCCGAGGAAGTGGCCTAAATGCTGGTATGCTCCAGTTGAGAGCTTCGAGGAAGCCGTTATGGCCGTTAGGTTCACGCTTTCTTTGCCAGTTACGGCGGCTGTGAGCCCAGGTCATGCTGAACTACTCTGGTGGATGTGTGACGCGGCTGAAATCTTCAAGCCTTTATCAGAGGATGAAAAGATGGCAGTGGTGAACAGAAGCAGAGGTTTGGAGCCAATATTTTCTTCTGAGCGGGCTACTTAGAATCATTTTTCTACCAGAATAGCCCGAGGGTCTTTAGTTTATCCTTAAGTCTTGAAATTTCCTCCTGCTTTAATGGTCTGAGGGGTTTCCTCGGAAACCCGGCTTTAACACCCCTAAGCTCTAGAGCTGCCTTTACCGATGGTATTGAAGACCATTCGTATAGCACTCTTCTTAGAGCGTTTGTTTTTCTCTGAAGTTCCAGAGCCCTCTTATAGTTGCCCTCTCTAAAGTTTTCATATAACTCAACCAGCAGTTCTGGTGCAGCGTTGGCAACCCCTGATATCTCAGCGTTGACACCTACTATTAATGCGGCTAAAAGTATATCGTCAGCTCCATTAATGACGGTTACATTTTTAGGCGCTGTCTCTATAATTTCTTGAATCTGACTTAGGCTTCCGCTTGAATCTTTTATTCCATGAATATTTTCTATTGAGCATAGTTTTCTGAATATTTCAGGTGTAAGGTTAAAGCCTGTTTGTTGCGGGATATTATACACGAATGCCGGTATACGAACTGCCTCAGAGATCAATTTATAATGCGTGATTAAACCCTCCAGATCGGGCTTAAAGAAGTATGGTGTTACCGCTCCGACAGCATCAGCCCCTATGCCCTCAGCATGCTTGGCCAGCTCTACGCTCTCAGCGGTATTTGTTGTTCCAACATGAACAATGACCGGAACTTTGCCTCTAGCCTCCCTCACCACCGCTTCAGCAACAGATTTTCTCTGCTCAATGCTCATCAGGGGGCCTTCGCCAACGGTGCCGCAGACAAAGAACCCGTGAACGCCCTTTTCAATCTGAAAGCGTACAACATCCTTAAGGAGATTGAAGTCCACATTTCCTTCAGGGTTAAAGGGCGTGATTATCGCAGGGAGAATGCCCTCAAAAAGAGGCGTCGCCATGCTTCAAATCACCACCTAATAACAAACCTATAATGAGATTAATATTTAACGCTTATTAGAAAGCCTGAACAAAAAAGATTATTAGTGGGATAAATCACGTAGATTTCATTGAAAAATAAGCGGCCGTAGTCTAGCCTGGTCTAGGACAGGAACAGCATAGTGCTGCTGCAGGCCTGCCGACGCGAAA
>JAGTRH010000232.1:292-2965 GCA_018396795.1 Candidatus Bathyarchaeota archaeon | reverse complement strand
TTTTATTTAGTATAGTGATTCTCTTAGTAAACCTATACCGAGTATACCACCTATGAGAGCTTGGACAAGCGATATCGGAAGTTTGAACTGCGTGAATAAGTGGATGGTGAAGGTGCCACTAAATTGTACTACGAAAACCATTAAAGGACTTAGATTAATGATTCTTTCACCAACTAACTCTGTCACTCCCCGACTTAGAAAATGAATGCCTATAAAAGATGAAAGCCCTAATATAACAAAATTCAACCAAACATTTGGCATTAATGGTTCATAGATGCCATTAATGAGACCGAAAGTATTCGCGCCTAGTACATATGCTAAATAAAAAGGAGAGCATTAAAGAATTTTACTGTATAAATAATTTATTTAATATTAAAAATTTTTAATTAGAGGGATGACGTTTTTTCATTATTATACCTACAATTATTGATAAAAAGATATAAAGATGTGGTTTCTGAATAAATTTAGAAAGGTATGGTGTTCTCTTACCTCATAAAACTTTCCTTTTATAGGAAACATTTATACGATTCTATTAGGAAACATTCTCTACTAAAAATGAGGGACGGGGCGTATGAGCGAAAAAATAAATTGGCGAATTTTAGGTGTCGACAGCTTACGCGCGGACCATATGAGTTGTTACGGTTATCACAGACTTACAACCCCTCACATGGATAAAATCGCTAAAGAAGGCGTTTTATTCGAGAATGCCTTTAGTCCTCATATTCCAACAACTCCTGGATATACAACTATGCTAAGCGGCATGGACGTTATGAGCCATCAAGTTGTTAGTTTGCGGCATAAGGCGCCTATAGGTTTAGATATTCGTTTATTGCCTGAAATTCTTCGTGAGAAGGGGTATATATCCGCATTAGTTGGATTTGACGGAAAATTCTATAGAGGATTCGATATATATGAGAGCTATCCATCCTGGTCTATAGACCAGGATGGATATATGCGAAAGGCTGAGCACTTGAACAAAAAAGCTATTCCATTATTAGAGTCAATGGCTAAAAAACCATTCTTTCTATTTCTACGTCACATGGATCCTCACACTCCATATCTTCCGCCGCCGCCATTCGAGCGTATGTTCTATGGTGGCAACGAAAAAGATCCTTCAAAACATAGCTTGGAGCCCGTGTTTGCCTTCAAGCCTTTTGCAGATTATTTTAAATCTTGGATGCCTGAAGGGGTTACTGACGCTGAGTACATAATAGCTCAGTATGATGCTGCGTTAGCTTATATGGACGTATGTATTCAACGTATATTTACGTTTTTAAAAGAATTAGACCTTATGGATAGGACATTAATCATTATAACGTCAGATCACGGTGAGAGCCTAATGGAGCACGAATGTTATTTTGATCATCATGGGCTCTATGAATGCACAATTCATATTCCTCTAATCCTAAGACTACCGGATAAATTACCTAAGGAAAAGCGGATTAGGGGATATGTTCTTCAGCAAGACTTGGTCCCTACCATATTGGAGCTTTTAGGATATAAGGAAGAATTAAAGAATCTTAAATTGGATGGAAAAAGCACGCTTCCCCTAATAATTGGTGAGAGAGTAACAAACTACACGGAGTTTTACTTAACGGAGTGCACGTGGATGCGTAAACGAGGTTGGAGAACGCCTGAATGGAAACTTATATGCGCGCTTGAACCGGATTTTCATAATAAACCTTCCATCGAATTATATAATCTCGTTGATGATCCGGAAGAGAACAATAATTTGGCCAAAGAAGAGAGCGAAATCGTTAAGACTCTTAAAAACAGAATGGAGAGCTGGATCAGAAAACGCACATCTGAAACTGGAAAACCTGATCCAATCTTAGAATATTATTTAGGATTAGATTTGAAGATCGGTCCAATAAAGAAAACTCGAAACGTTCAGGATGCTAATGATATAAAGGGCATGAAGATAGAGGAGTATATGAAAACAAAGGCTTAAATAAAAATTAGCTATAGAATAGTTACAGCTATGCTAGTGATGGTGAGACTATGAAGTTAGGATGTAACACTCTGCTTTTCAATCAATTAGATCTTTATGGGGCTCTGCAACATATATCATGGGCTGGTTATGATGGAGCTGAATTAGCTTTTCTTGGAAAAATGGCGCAGCACATCGAGTTAAGGACAGACCAAGAGTATATTGATGAAGTTAAGTTAATAGCAAGGAAACATGGACTTAAATTACTAGCTATTGAAGCATCTATTGCGGGTCCAGCTGAATCGGAAGGGGGATTGAAAATCGTAGTCAAGTTATTCGAATTAGCAAGTAAACTAAATATCCCTATAATATCCATTAGTTCCGGGGGGAAGGCAGGGGACAAAGAGATAACTGAGCAAGTATTTAAGTACCTCAAAAAACTTAGCGAGGAAGCGGAAAGCTGGAAAATAACCTTGGCGGTTAAACCCCATGTTGGTGCCTCAGTCTATAACACTGAAACCGTTCTTCAGCTTTTGAATAAGGTAGACTCAAAAGCTATAGGAATAAATTTCGATCCAAGTCATCTTTACAGAGCGCATGAGGATCCCGCCGAGGCTGCTCTAAAAATTGGCGACAGAATAGTTCACAGCCACTTTAGAGATTGTCCTCACAGGGAGAGCTCCCCAGGGCTCCCCGAACAACAGATACCTGGACGGGGTAATATTGATATCCCCCGAACGTTA
>JAGTRH010000232.1:0-282 GCA_018396795.1 Candidatus Bathyarchaeota archaeon | reverse complement strand
AGGCTTTAAAGGAGGTAGGCTAAGATAGAGCTCGTGTTCTCGAAGTAGTAGGTGCTTTTTCTTATCCGAACACAAAACAAGTATGTATAGCTGCGGAGGCAAGAGGATACCATCATAGATGTCTCCAGGAACTAAAATTAAAATAATACCGAAAATAGAGAATAAATGAACTAAAGAATTGGAAAAAAATAAAAGGGTGGATGAATTGGTGCGTGAGCGATTAAAAGTTGGTGTTGTCGGGGTTCCCTTTCCGGCGGGAATAGGCATATTTCATGCAAACTG
>JAGTRH010000231.1 GCA_018396795.1 Candidatus Bathyarchaeota archaeon | reverse complement strand
CGCTCGAGGGTTAAAGCCACTAGGGAAGGTAATCGTGTTACGCTCACCTTTGAGTCTAAGGATACAACCGCTCTAAGAGCTTCGATAAACTCCTACTTAAGCTGGATTATACTTCTAAGGGGCGTTTACAGCTTTCTGGAGTCTCAAGAGCGATAAGGGTGGAATGAAAACTGTGAGGGAGGGAGATAAAATTAGAGAAGTAGCCATAAACCGCATTAAGCGGTTATTCAATCTCGCTATCGAAATGTTTGATGAGAGACCGGATTTATCTCAGAGATACATTGAAATAGCAAGAAAAATAGCTATGCGCACTAGAACCCATCTACCAAAAGAAAATCGCCTATTGATATGTAGGTATTGTAAAAGGTTTATTCTTCCAGGCGTGACCTCGCGTGTCCGCATACAGCCGAGAAGGGAACCCCACATTGTTACTACATGTTTATATTGCGGTAAACGTATGAGAAGACCGTTAAGAAAGAGGAGGAACACTTGATGCGGGTGCCATTAAACCCCAGAGAAAAACCGCCCCTAGAACCTACTATTCACGTGGGAAAGAAAGGCGTAACTGATGCGCAGATAAAGGAGACAATTAAGCAACTTGAGGCTAGGCGGATAGTTAAGGTTAAAGTCTTAAGATCGGCCTTAACAGGTGATACCGTTGAAAATATCGCTCAAAGACTATCTCTGGAAACTAACTCAAGGATAGTTCAGATAGTAGGTCACACATTCACGCTTTATAAGCCGAAAAGACGACTCCAGAAAAGGATGTAAAATAGGTCCTTTTTAAATTTTCACTTATAAGATAACTATATACTCTTCAAGAAGTTAAAGTATGAAATCATTCATTTAAGGTAATCGACACCCTTTCTTAAAATTCAGCAAATAAGTATTTATAAGACTCCCCTTTAGAATAGTGAAAGAGAAGATGTGATAAGGAAGGAATAAACATTGCCGACACCATTCGATGTCCCTCCATCAATGTTAATAGATCGTTTAGCTAAATATCTAAAAGATAATATAGATGCGGTTGAGCCGCCAAAATGGGCACCATACGTGAAGACTGGTGCACATGCGGAGCGTGCGCCTCAGAATCCAGACTGGTGGTATACTCGTTGCGCATCCTTACTTAGGAAAGTTTATGTAAAGGGGCCTATAGGTGTAGAACACTTGCGCTCCGAATATGGTGGAAGGAAGAATAAGGGCACAAGGCCAGAACATGCTATTAAAGGCGGTGGAGCAATAATTAGGAGGGCTCTACAGCAGCTTGAAAAAGCCGGGTTAATAGAGACCATAAGAGGAAAAGGTAGAGTTGTTACACCTGAGGGAAGGAGACTGCTAGATTCCCTTTCAGCAGAGATTAAGAGGGAGATGGAGAAGATTAATCCGGCCCTAAGTAAGTATTAGCATATAGGGGGCAATAATTGGGCTATGAGCTTAGATGGTGAAGAAGAACTTGAGGCGATAAGAAGACGTAAGATGCTTGAACTACAGCAGAAAATATTACAAGAGCAGGAAGCAGCTGAAGCCCAAAAGCAAGTTGAAATGCAGAAGCAAGCCATGTTGAGAAGGATACTCACGCCAGAGGCTAGACAGAGACTCGCGAACCTGAAGATGGTTAAACCGGAGTTTGCCTCGCAGCTGGAGGCGCAGCTCATCCAGATTGCGCAACAGGGAAGAATAAATACGCCTATAGATGATGAACAACTGAAAGAAATTTTAAGAAGGCTACAAGCAGGTAAAAGGGAGATTCAGATTAGGAGGATGTAGGTGTTTGGCTAAACATAAACCTCTCGCAAAGAAGCTTAGGCTAATAAGCGCTGGCAAAAAGAATAGGCCCATTCCATCATGGGTTATAGCGAAAACCCTTGGTAAAATCACGAGAATACCAAAGAGGCATTGGAGAAGAACAAAGATAAGGGCTTAGGAGGAAATGGGATGAGTGAAGAGAAAAGTCGGGAGCCGGTGGTTGAAGAGAGAAAACCAGAGGAATCTGAGAGCGAAGTAGTGGAGGAGCGAATATATACTGTTCCGCTCAGCAGAGCGTGGATTGCGCCTGCAACCAAACGGGCGCCAAGGGCGATGCGCATACTCAAAGCCTTTATTAAGAGGCATATGAAGGCTGATGAAGATTTTGTAAGGATTTCTAATGAAGTTAATGAGAGAATATGGAGTAGAGGCATTGAAAAACCCCCGCGCAAGATTAGAGTAAGAGCTGCGAAGGATAAAGATGGGTTAATAACAGTTTATTTGGCCGAAGGAGAATAAATATGGCGTTATTTCTTTTAGACGCTTTCGGAAGTGCAAGTATAGGTGTATTTATGCGCGTAACAGACAAGTTTGTTATTATACCAAATCAGCTTCCGGAAGCGGCGGTAAGAAAGATTGTTAAGTGGTTTGGAATCAAAACTATAAGGACGAATATAAGCGGATCAGTGCTCGTGGGCTCTCTAATATGCGCCAACTCGCGTGGCATAATTTTACCGCACTCAGTGCGAGAGGAAGAGCTTGCAGCCATAAAAACGCTAACGGACGTAAATATAACCGTAATGGAGGATAGCAAGAAAACAGCTTTCGGAAATCTTGTTCTTGCCAATGATTATGGGGCGATAGCCGACCCTAGATTAAAGAGAAACGAGATAAAAGTAATATCTGATACATTGGATATCGAAGTTATACAGAGTGAGATAGCCGGGTTACCATACGTAGGCTCACTCGCTGTTGCAACAAATAAGGGAGTTTTAACTCATCCAATGATTAAGCCTGAAGAAGAAAAACTTTTAGGTGAGATTTTAAAAGCTCCAGTTACTGTTGGAACAGTCAACTGTGGAATCCCATACGTGGCCACAGGATTGGTAGGAAACAGTCAAGTTGCTGTAGCAGGCTCACTAACAACTGGTCCAGAGATATTTATAATAAGTCAAGCCTTAAAGGTGGCTGATAGAAATGAGCGAAACTAAAGTCTACAGAATAATTGGCAAGATAGCA
>JAGTRH010000230.1 GCA_018396795.1 Candidatus Bathyarchaeota archaeon | reverse complement strand
AAAAGAGATTGAAGATTTTAACCCGGATATTTTGCTTGTTGACACTCCTGGGCAAATGGAGCTATTTGCTTTCAGGGCCAGTGGACCCTATATAGCCAGCGAAATCAGTAAGGATCCTAGGGCTATAATTTATCTCTTTGACTCCGTCTTCTCACTAAATCCGCTGAACTACGTCTCTAACATGTTCCTTTCAGCAGCAGTTTACATACGTTTTCTTCTTCCCCAAGTGCATGTTCTTTCTAAATGCGACTTAATTTCGCAGGAGGATATTGAAGCAATCTTAGAGTGGTCTGAGAATAGAGAGACCTTAGAGACATCGATAAATGAGAAGCTTGAAGGAACTGGACGCTTGCTTAGCTACAGACTGAGTAGAGCGATATACCAGTTAGGATTAAACTTTCCATTAATACCCGTATCAGCTAAAACTAATGAGGGATTTGTTGAGTTAAACGCCGCATTAGAAAGAATTTTCGCTCGTGGAGAAAAAATCACATACTAGTCCTGTATTATTAACCAAGCTGCAGCCAACGCGCCATTCTCGGCATTCTTGAGAGAGTCAGCGCTACTGATAATTATAACGTCGCCTTCACCAGGTTTTATTAATTGAGTTATCTCTTTGAAAGCTAACGGATAATCTTTTTCCAAATCTGTGCTAACGCTTGGGATGATGAGTTTGTTACTCTTGGAAATAATCGTCACAGCGCTCTTTGCACCACTTAAGACGGCAGCGTCGCGTTGCTCGATTCCGCTTCTAACCTTTTCAGCGCAATCTCTAACTAGTATGGCCACACTCTTAGGAGCTAAAGTCAGCTCGTTACTTCCAACCTCGACAATTTTGGGCATAATCTCCTCAATGCTACTCCATAGCCTTTTACCTTTATGAGTAAGAGAGCAACCACCCCTTGAACTGATGATTAAGCCAGCTTCAGCCAACCGCCTCAGTATTGTTCTCGTAGTTCCTTCGCCTAAATCAAGCTTCCTAGATATTCTCCCACGTCCAATACTTCCGGATTTAGCCAGAAGCCTTAAAAGTCTTATTAGGTCTAAAACGGTAAATGATGGAGAGGGCCCTTGGGCTTTTTTAGCTAAATTATTCAAGATTTCCTTGATTGACATGTCGCATCATTATGGGAATTTTAAATCTATTATAGGTAGATTCCTGCTTGATGTAGCTTAAATTGATAGTAAATTGTTGGCTTCAGCCAGCATTTCCGGAATATTGAGGCTATAAGGGCATTTCTTAACGCATTGACCGCATTTAACACATGAATCGGCCTTAACTTCCACCATTCTATAACGCCATTTAGCCCAATCGGTTAGGCCGTAATATTTGTAGTATGCTAGTTGGCGTAGAATTATTGGTATGAGTATCCCTTGAGGGCATGGCTGGCAGTATCCGCATCCGCGGCAGAATTCCTTACTTATGGATTCAACGGCTTCTAGGAGGATTTTTCTTTCTTCGGCACTTATGAATGTGAAGTTCTCTCCTATTTGGGTGTTCTCTTCAACTTCTTCAAGCCTCATCATTCCTGGAATTGCTGTTGCAACAGCCTCATTCGATAAAACAAATTTAAGTGCGGTCTCGGCATTTACTGGGATCTTTGTTTTCTTAAGAAGATCCAAGGGTGGAGATGCTAAAAATCCACCTGCGAGTGGCTTCATGGCTATTACGCCAACATCCCTCTCTTTTGCTAGGGGAAGAATTCTTTCATCCACTAGCTCATCGTTTAACATGTTATATGAAACCATTATCACCTCAAACTCCCCGGACATTATGCCTTTTTCCATTGTTTCATGATATCTATGGCAGCTGAAGCCTACGTGTCCAATAACACCCTCACTCTTAGCCTCCTTTAGGGCTTTTATAGCCCCATCAGGACTCATTATCTTTTCATATTTATCAGGGCGCCCGGGGTTATGGCATAAATATATGTCTATATAATCCGTTTTAAGCTTTTTTAGGCTGGTTTCTATATCGCTTTTCATTTCCTTATAAGTTAGAGCTGCGCTTTTTGTTGATATATAAAATTCATTTCTTCGATCGCTTACAGCTAAACCTATCTTTTCTTCGCTATCGCCATATGCCCGAGCAGTGTCTATGAAATTTATTCCCAGGTCTAGAGCTCTATTAAGTATCCTACTCGAGGTACTGAAGTCTATTTGTGGCAGCTTTATTGCGCCAAAACCTATAATCGAAACCATAAGATCAGTTTTACCGAGTCTTCTCTTCATCATATTAAATCGCCTAAATTATCATCTGGATCTAGGTTTAGCGATAATTTCCTTAATAACTATGTCGAATATTCTCGATGAATTCGCTGGCTGAACAACTATAGCCGTATCTACCCCTCTACCTGTTCCAGCTATGCTTATCACATCCCTGTCTACTGGTATTAGTCCTGCATCAGCCGCCATGGCAACTATCTCAACTGCAACCTTCATTCCCTCACAGAAGAGCCTTAAAGTTTGAGCCATTATTTCTGCTGGGTAAGCTGTGCCAAACTTACTTCTTATGGCTCTTTCAACATTCATGAATACGTGAGTTCCAGTGTATACTTTGCCTCCATTCGCCTCTATTATTCTCCTATTCTCTTCAGTAAACTCTTGATGACCAGGCTCCTTAAAACCTGTATGGTGAGTTACTACAACAAGATTATAGCCTTTAAATACCTCGGAGGCTTTAGCCCCTGTCACCCCTCTGGTGGAGGCAACAATTATGTCTCTGACTCCGAGCTCCTCAGCTCTCTTTTTTGCAGAGGATAAAACGACATCAGTGTTGTCCTCGCCCGGACTGCTGAAATAGATTATAGTCTTTTCAGATAAGTCCATGATTTTATGTAATCTTTTTTTCAATTTAAATTTTTTAGTTGTGAATGGAATAAAAAGGGATACAATGGCTAAGTTTAAAGGAAATTTAATCTTTCATCTTACTTAACCGTTACCGACTTCGCTAGGTTTCGCGGCATATCAGGGTCACAGCCTCTCTCAACAG
>JAGTRH010000229.1 GCA_018396795.1 Candidatus Bathyarchaeota archaeon | reverse complement strand
TATTAAGGCCACCTTCAAGAGGTGGAAAGGGTTTTCACATAACAGGAGATCATGTCGTCACGATTCCAAACCTTCGCCGTCTCATAATCAAAAAACTAGAAGAAAAGTCTATCACCTCTTTTCCTGAACCCAAGCCAGAAAACAAATCCGCCCGCTCGCAGAAGCTGGAACTATACCACATAGAATGCGCCATTAAAAACGTTATAGACCGTTTCATTGAACAAAATCCGGATTTAAGCTACGCGGTTAATGACTTAATTCGTGCCTACACAATCATAAAATTGTGTTTTGATAGCGGAGGTACCCTTTTCATATGTGGTAACGGAGGCAGTTTTGCCGATTCACTGCACATCGCTACTGAGTTAATGAAGTCTTTCAAGATAAAAAGGATAGTTCCAGAATTCATAAAGAAGAAATTCTTCGCTTTGCCTAATGGAGAAACCATTGCGAATAGCTTAGAGGAGGGCCTTAGGGCTATCGTTCTAGGTGCTAATCATTCACTTTTTAGTGCAGTGGAAAATGATAATCCAGTTAGAAACATGGCACTAGCTCAAGAATTATACGTATTGGCGCGCACAGGGGATGTTTTCTTATGCATAAGTACTAGCGGGAGTTCGAAAAATATACTTAATGCAGCTGTAACTGCAAAAGCCCTAGGCTTGCCTATCATACTTTTAACTGGAAAAGGAAATGGGAACATATCTGAAATAGCAGACATAGTCGTTAAAGCACCATCTTCTGATACAGCAGAAATACAACAAATGCATTCAAAACTTTACCACTTGTTATGCGAGATGCTTGAAATATCTAAATATGGGCTGAGACCCTGATGTCGAAACTCAACCTTACAAGACTCGAAAACATCCTCCAGTCCATAAAAGGGGTCAAAGTAGCCGTTATCGGAGATTTTGCCCTAGACGCTTACTGGTATGCCGATATGACTCTTTCGGAACTATCCCGTGAGACGCCTCATTATACGCGGCCGATAGTGAAAGAAAGCTATTCTCCTGGAGCATCCGGTAATATATGTTGCAACGTTAAAGATATCGGTGCTAAAGATGTGTTTGCTCTATCTGTTATAGGAGCAGACTGGCGTGGGAAAATATTATTAGATGAACTCGAAAATAAAGGAGTTTATACTAAAGGGCTTATCACCTCTTCAAACAGGATAACCCCCACCTACATAAAACCCATCGTATGTGGTTTCGATTCCCAGCAAGAAGAAGCTCGTTTCGACTTCACAAGCAACAGCCCTTTGGCAAAATCTCTGGAAGACCAGCTTATCGAGAAAATCGATTCTATTGTTAAAAAGGTCGATACAGTTATAATAGAAGATCAGATTGACAATGGTGTAGTTACCGATAGAATTCGGGAAAAACTGATAAATCTAGCAACTTTGTATGCAGAAAAAGTTTTCGTGGTGGATTCAAGAGAACAAATAGGTTTTTTCAGCGACATGGTACTCAAGCCTAACAGGCTAGAGGCAATAAAAGCGGTGAATCCATCATTAGACTATAGGAATATCGATGTTGAAACGCTAGCGAAAGTTGGTAAGGATCTACAGATGCGCGCTAAAAGACCAATATACATCACTATGAGTGAACAAGGGGCTCTTCTGGTAACAGAGTCTGCTCACTACCACCTGCCAGCGGTGCCTGCAAAACCACCGATAGATCCTGTAGGGGCTGGGGATACCTTCATATCTGCCCTCGGCACTGCCCTATCTGCAGGGGCAGATCCAGTAGAAGCTGGGCTTATAGCCAACTTGGCTGCTGCCATAGTTGTAAAAAAGTTAAACATAACTGGAACAGCAACGCCTAAGGAATTAATAGCAAAGTTCGAAGAAGTTTTAACCTCGGGTGTTTGGCCTTGAACTCTTGGTTTGAAATCATTATATCAGATGTCGAAAATAGATTAGGACATATCAAGCACGCGTTAATAGATTTCGATGGAACTATATCTGTGATTCGACAAGGATGGGAAGACGTTATGATACCCATGATGATAGAAATGATATGTGATGGCAATAAACCAACTCCAGAGATCGAGCACGAAGTAAAGGAGTATGTAGACTACTCTACTGGAATGCTGACAATAAAACAGATGGAGTGGTTATCTGAAAAAGTTCGTCAATACGGGGTCTCAAAACAAACTAAAGACCCATATGAGTATAAACGTATTTACAACAAGCGATTGCTCGATCACATAGAAGATAGGCTAACTAGTTTAGAGAGAGGAATATTTGAGCCCGATGATTTTATGATATTGGGCTCTAGGTCATTTCTTAGAAGTCTCAAGGATAAAGGTGTCGTCTTGTATCTCGCCAGTGGAACTGACCACGAATATGTATTAAGAGAAGCTGGGGCTTTAAAAATAGATGATTTATTCAACGGTGGTATTTATGGTGCTCTAGACTTCACGGAATCTCATGATAAAGAGAAGATCATACAACGCATAATGGAAAAATATGAACTTAGAGGTAATGAATTCCTTGTCGAAATCAGGAACGCTAAAGCCAAAAAAGCCATAGCCCTCGGAGTAGCCTCCGATGAAATCAAGAGGCATGGATTAAACTCGAACAAGAGAAAACGTCTGATAGAAGCTGGAGCCGATATAATAATATCCGATTTCGAAAACCACATATCGCTCATCAAATATCTATTTAAGGAAGAATAGTTTATTCGTCGATTTCTTTTTATAAACTCGCTTTTTATCTATATCTAGTTAGGCTAAACTTAATTTGCTTACCATTTTTTAATGTCAGGAACATATTCAATATCCGATATGACTTAATTTTAACGTCAATTAAACGGCCCTCATCTTAAAATTTATTATCTAGACATATTTAGAATAACAATGGGCCAGTGGCTCAGCTTGGTTAGAGCATCCGGCTGATAAGTGAGTACTAAGAAACCGGAAAGCTATGTGCCCGGAAGGTCAGGAGTTCGAATCTCCTCTGGCCCATACTAATTCATCCCTAGGCGTAGACTTACACCTA
>JAGTRH010000023.1 GCA_018396795.1 Candidatus Bathyarchaeota archaeon | reverse complement strand
TTTTTCTTATTTTCTCCGCAGATTTCTATTCTTATGGTGTTTATTGGGTCTACCGTGCTCACTTGGAATACTCCACGTGCCTCGCCCTCAAATATTAAGTTGGCACTAGCTATATCCTCAACTTCTATATCATGATAGAGAGTTCCGATATCCCCATAAACCTTTACAGGTTTGCCAACAAGCCACTGCAAAACATCAATGTAATGAATCGTTTGATTTATTAAGGCGCCCCCACCCTCCGTCATCCATCTACCTCTCCAAAAATCATTGTTGTAATAGGCTTGAGTCCTGAAGACGCATGCCTCCATACAAATCCTATACACCTTGCCAATTTTATCCTCGTCTATCATCTCTTTCATTTTCCTGTAAACAGGATTAGTCCTCATCTGGTAAACTACGCCTAGTTTTAGTCCTTTTCTTCTAGCTTCTTCAATCATTTGATCAGCCTCTTTAACAGTTAGAGCCATAGGCTTTTCTACTAGCACATGTTTATTATATTCGAAGGCCCTCATGGTCATGGGAAAATGTAAGAAGTGTGGTGTACATATTGAAACTGCATCTAAATCTTTTTCTTCAAGCATGTTTTCATAATTTTTGTACCATTTTACATTGTATTTTGATGCTATAATCTTTCCTATCTCCTCGTTTATATCAGAGACCGCTGTAAGTTCGCTGTTTTCGCTTGTGGTTATCTGGCTGATATGCGTCTGCCCTATGCCTTTTAGCCCTATAACTCCAATTTTTATCTTGCGCAAAATCTCACCAATCTAGAGAACAATTATGTTCTGACTCTTGATGATTTTTCATTGTTTCATATACTTTGCAATATTTTAATTAGGTTGCGCATGCATTTTTCTGATGCCTCTTCACCGCTATTAGAGAACTCTTCTCCACCAGGTTTAATGATACTTTCCTCTGGAATTCTCCTTTTAGGTCTCCAATGAGTCTCTAATGAAATGTATCCCATATAATTATCCTCCCTCAGAGCCTTGAACTGCTCCTTATAGGATACTTCGCCCTCACCGAAAACAGTCCATTCAGGTCTTCCATCTCCGCCTTTTCTCACACCATCTTTTACGTGGACGTGAACAATCCAACCTCTAACATATCTATAACCATCTGGAAAAGGGATTTCACCTAAAGGATCAAATATATCATTTCCCGGATCCCATACGGCCCTAACCTTATTCGAATTAATCCGAGAGAGAAACAAAGATAGCTCCCTTCCATTGCCAGCGAATGTCGATGGCTCATTTTCGATTCCTAAAATCAAATCCTCATTTTCTATAATTTCTAATGGTTTTTGATATCTTTCGACAATTCGATCAATAAAGTCTTCCAATTTACCCTTCCGCCAAAACGTGAATCCTCTAATTATCTTAGCATCCAACTTAATTGCTAGATCAACGCAGTTTCTTAATATGCTTAAGTGCTCCGCATATTCTTTCTCATCATCCATGTCCGCCTTAAAAAGAGGCGAAGCTATCGCGCTTACTTTTAAATCATATTCTAATAGAACTCTTCTTATTTCATCAGCTTTTGGAAGAAGATGCTGCGGGCTCCTATTCCAGACGCTTCTAATCTCAACGCCTTCAAGGTTGAATTTTCTAGCAAAAGAGGCTACAACTTTGATATCTTGGGAAACCTCATCGCTTATAACAGACATTTTGAACATTTGCTGCACCTAAATTGCCTTTGTACAGAATAATGAACTAAAAAATTAAAATAAGGTTTCAGTTCATTCACTCGTATTTTCCATATTTTTTAACGAGCTCTATAACCCTTTTGTAATTTTGGAAGCTAACGTTTTTTGGAACAGAGTGATCTGAATGATAAATATACCCTCCATCTTTCTTAGCAACCGTGATCTTTCTTCTTATCTCCTCTTCTATAGGCTTCGGGTCATCTAGCGCCATAAGTCTCACATCTATACCCCCCATGAACGTCATCTTATCCCCATACTTGTCTTTCGACTCTAATAGATCCATTCCTGCCTTCACTTCTAGGGGTTGTAAGCAGTCGATTCCCTCCTCTATGAAGAAAGGAATAAGATCCTTTACCCGTCCGCAGCAATGTAGGAAAACGTACATTTCACG
The DNA here is from genome assembly GCA_018396795.1 of Candidatus Bathyarchaeota archaeon. Next base: position 9,603 of record JAGTRH010000023.1, on the reverse strand, counting down.
ATTGTGGAAGAAGCGGCATAACTCCTTAAAAACTGGATGAAGCTGTTCCTCAAAATGTTTTGGTGAGAAAAGAAGGCCATGCCTATAGCCTAAATCGCAATAGAGAAAGGCGCCATCAAATTTGAATCCACCCTTTATCATTCTCTCGCACATTTCCATAACAAGTTTTGCGTCAGTCCAGTACATGTCAACGACCCAATCTGGTTCCCTTATAATAGCCTTCAATAATCTCTCCGACGCCACGTAACTCTGTATTTTATCGTATCCAACAGCGGCGCCATACATTATGAAGCGCCCTCGACTATACTCTCTATGGAAAGACTGAAGGCCAGAAACCCAGTCAACTCTGTAATCGTCGGCATTAAGTCTAGGCTTAATTCTATTCCAATCCTCCTTAGTTTTACATGGGTAATCAATAATCATAGGAGTAGTAGAATAATCCCTATGATTCTTTCTTATTCCACCGAATGAATTCCTCTCAACAATATACTCTTCATCTTCATAAAGAACTTCTGTTGGAAATCGTGGGCTTGTATCAGCGTTGAAAATTGCTATTTCATATCCAAAGTAGTCATCTGGTGAAACACCTGAAGGTAGCCCCTCGGATCTCCAGCGGTCTACAGTTGCAGCCCAAGGACTATCATGGATTGGAACACGGTCTGCTTCACGATGCTTCAGGATCAGTTTAATCCTGTCACGTGGTTTTATTTCACCACCCATAAACAATTCACTTTCCAGTCATCCATGTTTTACAAATGTTTACGCCTTCAACGGCATCTCTTGCTGCAGCGTCAGCACCAATTTTGTCGGCGTATTCTTTGGTTATCGGGGCTCCTCCAATAATTATCTTTACTTTATCTCTTAAGCCAGCCTCCTTAAGCGCCTTGATAACGTTCTCCATCTCAATCATCGTTGTTGTCAATAGGGCTGACATACCTAATATGTCGGGCTTATATTCTTTAACCGCTTCAACAAATTTTTCTGGTGGTACATCAACGCCTAAATCTATAACATCAAATCCCGCCGCGCTCAGCAGCGTTACAACAATATTTTTGCCAATATCATGCAGATCACCCCTAACAGTTCCGATAACAACCTTGCCAACCTTTTTCATCTCACTGCTCTTCAAATGAGGCTCCAGAACCTTCATACCCTCTTTCATCACCTCGCCTGCCATGATTAGCTCAGCTAAGAAATACTCATTTCTTTCATACTTCTCACCAACAACCTCCATTCCCTTAGACATTCCCTTCATAACGACGTCATATGCTGGTATACCTGCCTCAATAGCCTCCACACAATACCTCTGAATATTATCAATATCCAAATTCACAATAGCATCCCTAATTTTACTCAAAATCTCCTCTTTACAACTCATATTCTATCACCATGTTAGAGAAAAGATAATTACCTCTTGCTTAAAAATCTTAACTAAAATGCCTTTATACTAAGAGCTCACTCAAAGATTAGAGCCAAGGCCCTACATGGACCACCATCAGCACCCTTTAAAGCTATCGGCGCATATATAAAGTAAGCCCTACGAGATTTCCTCCCCTCAAGAATTAAGTCAAGATTTCTTAGGCATTCAATGAGTATTATACCTGCTCCAAGTAAAATGCTATGAGTTTTTGCCGCTGAACCCTTTTTCGCCACAGGCCCATGAATCGGTAATTCACCATCCCATCCGCTTACGCTTAATGTGTCAACTCCTAGAGCTTTCACCTTCCCTCTAACACTATCTTCAGCAGCCTCCTCTGTTATATATGGCCACTCAAATAGATATTCAGTGTTAAATCCAAATTTTCTATCCCATCCTGTATAAAGCATTAGAACATCTCCAGGTTTAACTTCGCTCCAGTAAGGTTTGAGATCTTCAACTGTGATGGCTTCTCCAGCCTTTTTGTGAGAAAGGTTGATTACTAAGCCTTCGCCAGTAAAGTTTTCTATCGATAGTTGATCAACGGATTTTCCTTCAATAATAAAGTGTAGAGGGGCATCCACATGTGTGCCGGTATGAGTAGTCATTTGGCGAATAATATGTACTGTACTTCCGTCGCGAGCAACATTTCTCACCATTTCGTAAAGGAGGTTTGGTTGAGTTGGCCATGAAGGCATGCAGTTAAATAAAACTTGACTTAAATCGATAATCTTAATCGGCCTCAAAAACATTCACCTCTCATTTTCTTTTTAATAGTTAAAAAGATAAAAGAATTTAAATTTCATATGCTTTCCCCACCTCAGGTATAATTATTTCACTTGCAAGGTCGCCCATGAATTTGCTGAAGAGTTTTGGGTATAATCCATGTATAGGGAAAATCTTTCTTGGTTTAATTGTTTTTATAGATTCCCTAAGATGTAATGGCATTACATGTCCTGAAACGTGCACATGATATTGTGGTACACCATAATGTTCGAGCCAATTTATAAGCCTATTAAAGTCCATTTCCATCTCTTCATTGAAAGGCTCCGAGGCAGAGAGTATATAGCAGCTTCCCGGTAATGGTTTTATGTCAACTAACCAGTTAAGATCAAAAAACGACATAGATAAGATCGTGTTGCTTTGCTTTTTAGAAACCTCTTGGGGGCTTATTGTTTCACCTAAATCCATAGCTGTTTGTTCCCAGCGAAAATATCTCTTCTTCTCCTTTCGAAAGATTAAGATTGATCCGTTGTCAAGTTTTGGAATATTCAAGTGGGGGTCAGTACTAAGTTTATAAAGAAGATAGGCTTGTTTTAAAGGGATTATTAATTGTCTATCGCTTTTTAGGGCAACGTTATGAAATGATTTTAATCTATCGATGTCTGCGTATGCAAATTCAGTTAGGACTAAACCAGATGCGCTGCTAACTATATTATTAAGTTTTTTCATAACTTCGCTTTCTGAAGAGAACTCAACCGCTATCATATTTGTGTTTTCGCAAATAACAGCTTCAGGTCTCTCATTTGCTGAAGATGATAGAAAATCTTCAGTCAATTCAGGTCTTAAACCATGTCGCCTAAAATCTCCAGTGTAAATTATGGTGCCTGATGATGTATGTATTATGAAGCCGTATGAACCTGGAACAGAGTGATCGACATGTACTGGTGCAATCTCGATAGAACCTATCCTTATTTTGTCGCCAGTACGGAATGTTTTGAACTTTATCCCTTTAAGGTTAAATTCTAAATTTGCGATATGAACTTCACTTAGGGCATTAAGTATGGTTGCTGTTGTCTCGCCACAATACACTGGTATTTCCCTTTTTAGGAAGGATACGTGGGCTGAGTGATCCATGTGCGAGTGGGAGAGAAAAACAGCATCTATATCAGTTTTTGAATCATCAAAACAATAGACTCCCTTTATTTTCGGCAATATTTCAAGGTTAACTAGTTCTGATCCACTCCTAGGTGAAAGAAATGGCGCCGAATAAAATTTATCTCTTAATGAGAAGGATGCGCCAAAATCAAAGAAAATCTTTGTATCACCGTCTATTATAAGAATTTTATTTCCGCCAACCTCATTTACTCCACCAAAAAATATTACCTTTGCGGTCAAGTTTTCTCCTCCAATAATAAAGCTTAGCTACTTGGGTTCTTCTATTGTTAACATTTTTAGCACTCTTTTACAAGTGTTAGATATCGCGAGTATTACATGCGGAGGCGTGAAGAAACTGAAAACCTTTATATAGCGAGGAGAGAGTGCCCTTTTGATATTCTCAATTTTTCCGCCAGATTCAAGATATCCATATATAAACTCTTTTACTTCTTCATCAATAATATTAAGAGATGGTAAAAGAGTATAGTGCCCAGAATAATAAAGGAACTCAGCTATATCCCACGCTTGATCTCCACTCCTTTCAGCCTGCTCAAGATCTACAAAAAATATTCTTCCATCAGAAGACAATATTATATTTTCTGGTTTACAGTCACCAACTGATACACCTAAGCTGTGAATTTTTGCAAGTTCGCGTCCAATTCGCCTAATAACATCTAGTAATTTTTCCCTTCCATTTTCATCTCCAGTCATTTTATATAACTGCCTAATTACTTCAGAAGCATTAATTCCATCAATATATTCCTGAAAGATGATTTTTTCTTCCGGGCTTACGTATATTATAGATGGAACATTAATGCCATGATTTGATAAGAACATGTTTATTGCATACTCTCTTTCAAGTCTAGCTTTACCCATTACAGTAAAATCTCTCGTGCCTAATGCCCAGAGTGTTAGGGGGAACCATTTCCACCCATACCAGTCCTTAAACACTTTAACAACGGTTTTTCTTTCTTTTTCATTTTCAGCGACCCTCAGTATATACACGCTATTAAGGACACCGCCTAACCTTTTAATGTTATGTTTTAATGCATACTTTTCAGGCATGTGTCTCCTTATAAAATCCTCTATGGACATTCTTTCGGTGAATGATACTGTTCCCGAAGATGTTGGTATAAAGATGTATTTTCTTGGATTCTCCAGTTTTCGTACCGGATTCACGAAAACATTACCTTCAGCCAAATATGTTTTATAAATTCTATAATCGTCCAGTATCGAGTCCATTATGTTTGGGAAAATTCCTAAAACGTAACGAACAATTCTAGTTCGGCTGTTTTTAAATAAATTTCTTAGGCGACGACCACGTTTCGCTCGTATAGATTCAATATATTCCTCAGATATCTTGAGAAACTCATTATCAACTAATTTAAGCTTTCCCTCGCTAATAAAATCTTTAAGAGCAGCCTCAAATCCGTTCATCATTAAAGTATAATTTCTATTCTTTACATCACTCCTAGCAATGTTCAAAAATCTATAGGCTATAGGCGGGAACAAGGTTGCCCTGCGCATTATCGTCTCAAACATGAAGTATTCAGGCTTGATCATAAAATTCATCGACATCTCCGGAAAGCTTAGGATTAGGTTATTTAAAATGTCGCATACCATCCTCTTCTTAGCCTTAACCTCTTGGTACCGAATATAATCAGGGTTTATTATCGATATATAAGGAGTTAATATGCTTTCTGTAAGTATACCACCTAGCCATTCACTCTCCACGTCTCTCTCAAAGCTTCTTCTATCTACGATTAAGAAGCGTATTCTCTTAGAGTCAAAGAGCTTAGAGATGCACTTTAATAATGATTCTTTTGATTCTACTATAACTAGAACATCAATGGATGTTTTCTCATCAGCGTACTCTCCAGCATATGGCCCATAGATTGATGCTTCGAAAATGTCAGCTAAATATTCTCCAATAGAAGCGTAAGTAAACAATTTTAGTTTCTCAATATCTAACTGAACCATTGTTCTTGTTCCCAACAAGATAAAATATTATCTTCCTCCTATAACCGTTTATCTAATTTCGGAGATGAAAGTCTTTTAGGCTGACCTTATTATTCTTGATATAATATGCTGGCGGGTTTTTACCTTGAAACTTAAAGCTGAAGCCATTAAAACGGATTACTGGATGCCCGGCGATAATTATTTGGAGAGAATAGTAGAAGCCGTTAAAGGAAGAGTCTCTGACGGTGACATAATAGTTATTTCTGAGAAAGCCTTATCAGTAGCTAAGGGATTTATAATCGATGAGAGAAACGTTAAGCCAAGTTCTCTTGCAATTTTTATTGCCCGCTTTTGGATGAGGATTGTTTGGGGCTACTTTCTTGGAAGAATATGCCACTTGAAGGAAAAAAACATAAAGCGGTTAAGAAATTATCCGCGCAGAGAGGGAGCCATGCATAAAGAGGTTGCGTTAAAATACGCTGGTTTTCTGCAAGCTTTAATGTGGGGTTCTGAGGGTGGTATAGATGGGAGCAATCTTCCCTACGCTTATGTTAGTTTGCCGCTGATAGACCCTGAAAGCGAAGCTAAGGAGATTTATTTATATTTAAAAGATAAGTTGAAAAAGAATCTTGTTGTCATGATAGCTGACACGGATAGGACGTATTCCTTTGGAGGTCTCCACTTTACACACCGTCCACATCCCTTGAAAGGAATATATTCACTTTTAGGTTTCGTGGCTTATGTCTTGGGTAGAGCTTTAAGGCTTAAGAGTAGATCAACTCCCTTGGCTTTGGCTGGCGCTGAAATTAGTGTTAACTTGGCCTTAGACATTGCCGAAGTGGCTAATAAGGCCAGAGGATTTGGGGCTGGACGCACTGTTTGGGATATGGTTGAAAAGTTTGGCGTTGGCTTGACGTGTGTTACGTGGGACATGATTAGGAGTTTGGATCATAAACCAATAGTGATAGTTAGAGTACTGTACACTTCTTGAAAAGAAAAATATTTGTATTTCATATTGAGATAGTAATTCCTCGCGTTTGGAGCTAAAGTTATGTCAAGCCTTGAAAGAAAACTTGAGAGAATAAATTGTTTAATTCAAAAGTTGAAGGATGAAGTCTCTATGGGCGCTCTGCTAGTTGTTGAAGGAGAAAAGGATATAGAGTCCCTTAAAGCCTTAGGTGTAGAGAGCGACATGTTGGCTATTAAGTCTTGTGGAAAAAATCTCCAAGATATGGTTGATAAGATTACCTCCATGGGGGATAAAGAAGTTATACTGCTTATGGACTTTGATAGGCATGGTAAAGAACTTACGGAACGTCTATCTAAGGTTCTCGAGGAATTAAAGGTCAAATTAAATCTAAATTTTTGGAGACAATTATCCCAATTACTTAACAGCGATGTAAAAGATATAGAGGGACTAGCGGCATACGTTGAGACCTTAAAGAGAAAGATTGAAGGGCGTTCTCAGCAGAGTTTAGTGTGGTAAAACCTTCAGAGCCTCTTCCGACATTAAAGAATATATGCTAGGTCGAAATAAATATTGTGAATAAAAATCGTAAAATTAGTGAGGCGATTTCCAGAAGGATATTGCATCATTAATAATCTGTAAAACTCTGTGAAATTTGGAGGTTGATAAATTTATGGCTTCACCATCATTTGCAGTTAAATATGTGATTCGAGCAAAATTTGAGGTTGATGGAGTAGTTGAGAAGCCTGATGTCATTGGCGCCGTTTTCGGGCAAACCGAAGGTCTGTTTGGAACGGAGCTTGATTTAAGAGAGCTTCAGAAATCTGGTAGAATCGGTAGAATAGAAGTAGATATTACATCTCAAAAAGACAATAAAACCTTCGGAACAATAATCATCCCAACAAGCTTGGACAAGGTTTCAACCGCCATTATAGCTGCAAGCGTTGAAAGCATAGACAGGGTTGGTCCATGCTCAGCACACGTAATCTTGGAAAGAATTGAGGATGTCAGAGAAACTAAGCGAAAGGCAATAATTGAGAGGGCCAAAGAGATACTCCATAAATGGAGCCTAGAAACAATACCTGAGACAGAGGAGATATTCCGGGAAGTCTCAGAAATACTTAAAATGGCTAGGATAAGGGAATATGGACCAGAGAAGCTTCCAGCTGGCCCGGAGGTTGATTCAGCTAAGGAGATAATCATTGTCGAAGGAAGGGCTGATGTAATAAACCTTGTAAAGCATGGTATATACAATGTCATAGCCCTAGAAGGCGTGAAGATACCAGAAACTGTTATTAGACTGGCTAGGGAGAAGGAGGCAACGGCTTTCCTTGATGGAGACCATGGCGGTGACCTTATCCTAAAGGAACTGCTGCAAGTTGCCAATATAAAATATGTGGCTAGAGCCCCCAGAGGTAAGGAGGTTGAAGATTTAACAGCAAAGGAAATTGAAACAGCTCTTCAGAATAAGATTCTTGTTGAAGAGATAATTGAACGTAGACGGAAACGTAAGAAGGTTCTCATGCCTAGAGAGATAGTTGAGGCAGCAGAGAATCTTAAGGGAACATTAGAGGCTGTTCTCTTTAATGAGAGGATGGAGAGGATTGGAAAGCTTCCGGTAAGCGAGCTCGCTGATAAACTCAAGGAGTTTGAAGGAGTGAATACTGTAGTATTTGATGGGATAATAACTCAGAGACTTGTTGATATAGCGAGTGAGAAAAACATTAAGTATCTCATTGCAGCGCGCGTATCTGAAGTTGTTAAGCAACCTTTAAGCGTAAACTTATTGACATTCGATGACATACTCGATTAATCTGTCATTATTATGTATTTTTGAAGAACTCGAGAAGCGTCTGAGGTTTTGATGATTTTGGCGGCATTAATTCATCCTCTTTAACTCCAAACAATGATAGTATTCTTAAAGCCGCTGGTATAACTTGGTTTGTTACATAGTATTCCAGGTCAACATCTTTATATGATGCTAGAGTATACGGCTTGGCCCTCTCATAAAGTTTACCTGATCCCAAAGTTATCACGTAACCTATTTTGTCACCTACAGTTAGCGTCCAACCTTCCTTCTGAAGTAGTTTGGCAGCCTCGACATGAGGCGCCTTGACCTCATACTCCTCAAGAGACTTTGTAAGCGTCTTCCAAATAATTAAGTCTCTGTATGGAACCTTCCTATCTCTTAAATCCATTATATATTTACGTACATACTCAACGGCTTTCCTAGCCGATTGTTCCTTTAGAATTATCTCCAAAACCTTTTCCTGTATACTCTTTGCAACATTAGCCCAGTCTCCTCTGACAACTTCTAATCCGACCATATCTAGCCTTCCATCGGGCAGTAACCCGCAATAACGTTTCTTCGCCTCTGTGAATAATATACGCGAGTATATTTTATCCGGTTTTATCTCTAGGCCTAGACTCTCTTCAATCATTCTTGATAGCTTTTCGGCTTTATCGCGTTCATACTTTATAAATATGCTATCTGTATCACCGTAAACAACTTCCAAACCAAGGCTTTTAGCTATTTTAATCGTCCTCAAAATAGTATACCTGCCCCACGCCGTAACTGCTTCAGCAACTGGCTTAATATACCATCTGGCACCTATCCAACCTGCGTAACCGTACGTTGCATTAGTAATCACCTTAATCGCCTTCTGCCTAGCATCAAGCAACCGATACTCCGAACTCTCTGGATTAAGTCTTTTAAGACCAGCCCTTATTTCATCTCTGGCTTTAATAAGCCTTAATAAGACCTCGCGGTAGAAACCAGGTGGCTCTTTTCTGAACCTATGATTGACCTCCGGCGCCGTATAAACTCCCGAAACCGGCTCCGGCTCCTCAGGCGGTATATATGTATCTGGCGAGACATTATATGTTATCATTATATTTGGATACATGGCCTTAAAGTCTAGAACGGCAATATTATCGTGTACTCCGGGTTTAGGTTCTAGAACTATTGCGCCTGCGTATGGGATGTATGGTCTTTCAACCCTTTTTGGGATTAACTCTCCAATCTCATAAGCGTGGCGAATGAGAAACCATTCAACCCTAAAGCCCACCGCCGCCGTGCCAATATGGTCTAGAGGCAGGCCCACTAAACTTGATAACTGAATCGCAAAGTCTAGTATACTCTCCGTTATGCCCATTATGCACTTTGTATTTTCTATCGAAAACCTTACTAGTAATGGTCTCTTCTTTTCATCCTCCCAATATTGAGCGAAGTCGACATCCTCAATTAATGTTCTCTCCTCAATCTTCATGATGCCCAAATAGTCTGCTATATTCTCTAATGTTTTAACTTTAACTTCGGGAAATTCATCAGCATAGTCGAATAAGTCTATATTTGCTCTACCAGTTACCGAGATATGTCCAT
>JAGTRH010000228.1 GCA_018396795.1 Candidatus Bathyarchaeota archaeon | reverse complement strand
ACAGTTAAATTAAAAATCTTTAGCTTCCTATAAAGCTTAAAGGTGGAATACAATGTTAAGAGATGCTTACTAAAAATAAAAGGGAAGGAGATTATCTATTGCCAATAGTTAGCTTCTTTTTCTGACAAGAGAAACTACTGCTAATATTATTGCTATAACAGATATAGCCGTAGAAACATAGATGAGAGTTGTTAAGGAGCTTATGGAACCGCGTAAGTTTGCTATCTCAGCTGATAATGATTGTGAAAGGGAGTTTAAGTCGCTCTTTGTTGCCATAGGCTCCAACGCGCTTGTCAAGATATCTTCTATACTCTTTGTCTCAACCTTTACTATCCGTCCAATTTCAGACATCAAACGCGGTGCTCCTAAAGTCCCATTTGCTATTAATTCTTCGTAAAATTCTGCATTCAATACTACTGAGGGCTGGAATGGAGCAATATATCCCGTGGAGTTAAGTCTATAATAGGAGACCCCTAACGGCGGAGTAACTGTGACGCTTACACGCCCATTCTTATCTGTTATGGCTGCGTAAATGTTAGTCCATGTAACATTGTCATTGCTGTATTGCACAAATGTTAGGATGCTGGATGCTGGCATATTTGTTGCGGGATCGATGAAGCTTCCAGTGATGGTTACACTCGCTCCATAAACTATGCTTGCACTCACAGGAGGGGGCGGCGGAGGAGGAGCATAGCCCTTCCAAAGATGATAGAAGTATAGTCCGGGATATAATGCATTATAGTACCATCCTTGTACCCAGAACCTTTGCCAGCGACGTCCTAACGGCTGGACTGTTGGAATGCTTGGAACTAAATCATGGTAGAGTCTTTGTAGTTCCTTATAGATTGCTTCCCTTTCAGGGCCGTCCGGCGTCTTAATACCTCTTTCAATAAGGTCATCTATGTATGCAGTATTATAATTCGGGTCCTCCCCTACGCTTTGATAGTAGGTAAAATCTCCGAGGCTATGCATAAATGGTCTCGCGAAGTTATCAGCGTCTGCGAAGTCAGCTAACCATCCAATCTGAAACGCTGGCATTGTCCCAGCTTCCAGAGCATCTAAGTAGACAGGCCAGTCAAGCCCGAGATTTTCAATCTTGAATGGTGGTAATCCAGATCTTTTAGCGTTAAGACTCTCAATCGCGCTTATTAATAATTCATTTGCAATTTTTCTTTGATCATTCCCTATATTGTAAAGTAGTGTAAACTTAAAGCCCCATTCCCAAACCGATTTAGTTACGCCGTCTTGAGTAAACGTGGCCTCTTTTAATAGTTGTTCAACCTTTTCGAGATTAAGGCTATACTTCTCTAGAGTAGTGTCTTCATAGTCGGGAGCTAATCCCTTCACCCACCATGTTGTAGGTTGAATAGCTTCGCCAAACCATGCATCATTAATTAATGTTTCGAAATCTATGGCATAAGCGAAGGCTTGCCTAACCTTAGTATTAGCAAAGAAGTTAGGCGGTATCCCGTCCGGAAACTTTCCTGTACCTATATATGGGCTTCCCTCGGCTATCTTAAAGTTGAAGAAGATAGCATCATTTGCTAATACTGGCTCTATATCTCTAAAGCACGTTATACCTGTTAGTGGAGGGCTTTTCGGATCATCTGTTGTTAAGAGCTCAAACATATTCGCTCTCGGAACGTATATTGAGTCAAAATCGCCTGAGAGGAAAAGCATTTTCCTGGTAGTCCATTCTTCTACTCCTCTAACAATTACCGTTTCAATATAGTCGGGATTGCCTTTAGCTGGCCATCCCCTCCAATAATCCTTAAACTTATCTATGCGCCACTCTAGTTTTGTCTTATCCCAATAGGTGAACTTATAGGGCCCTGTTCCGCACATAGCGGGCGGCGTAGGTCGGTTCGTCGGGAAATCTCCGGCTTCAGGCACCTGCCGGTCTAGTGGGCTGTAAGCGTTACTTGGATATCGACGCCAATGTGACCATCCTGGTTCCCATGTTCCAGGCCAGCATCCATAATCAACAGCAAACTTCTTGTTAACTATGCTACCCCATGTCTGAGATAATATTTGCATAAATGCTATCTTCGGGAATGGAAACGCCAAGTGAAACGTGACTGTTCGAGCCCCATCATCACGAGTAATAACATTTTTTAGTACCTCTGCAGCCGCAGCTTCCTCTGTAGCGTTAAGAACTCCATCTCCATCAAGATCCCATACGTCACTATTATGCTCGCCAGTTAATGGCAGGTATAACATCCACATTGGACTACCATATTGGTCTTGCACTAGCCCTCTTTCAAATGAATATTCCACATCTTCTGGTGTAAGAATATCGCCAGAGTGTACTGCACCATTTCTATCAACCCAGTCATGGAACTTAACACCTTCTCTTATGTGAAAAGTCCATGTGAGGCCATCTTCACTGACGGTCCACCAGTCAGCTAACAAGGGCTCAAAAGAGTCAATCCTCGTGTAATAATAGGGAGTGTCAACATCTGTTCGAAGGATTTTGGTCTCATTAAAACGTATGAGAGTCTCATAAACATTCATGATTAACTCACCGCTGGCAGTATCGTAGGCGCGTGCTGGATCAACTCTTCTAGGCTGACCTATTGTTCCAACCCAATATGTTCTAGTATTAATTGGCGGTTGTGCTGCAAAAACCGTGTTTGAAAGTAAAACTATTATTACTGTACAAATCAAAGCCCCTAAAGTTTTATTGTACTTCATATTTTTCCCTCATTATATTTAAACAATTTTTCATTAGGTCTTAACTTATATTTAATAGTTACGCAGTTATTTCTTTTAATAAAAAATAAAAATCATCGATAAGATTATAAACATGAATCTTTAATTTTCTTAAAAGGTCTGAGAATAATGGGATTAAAAACCTATGTCGCTCGAAGACTGCTATTAATGATACCGACCCTTTTAGGAGTTACGCTTTTAATTTTTGGAGTTATGCAGTTTCTCCCAATAAACGTAAGAGCAATGATGTATATATCAGATATAAAGGAATTAAATGATCTGCCAAAGGT
>JAGTRH010000227.1 GCA_018396795.1 Candidatus Bathyarchaeota archaeon | reverse complement strand
TTGGGCTCAATTAAACGAAGAGGGCAAGATAGTTAAGATATTATGCGAATGGAACGCCCCGAACATTGATGAAGTCCGCAAGGTCTTGGCGAAAGCTCCAATGCCAACGGAGGGGGTCTATCCGATGGTGGTAGTGGACTCAGAAGACTTCAGGTGAAAATAACGACTTAACTCCATAATTTTTCCTCAAATTTTTAAAAACGCATAGTAATATTTGGTATGGTTGATATTATAAAAATTTTAGTTTTCAGGTTAAAGTAAATGGGTTGCGTTAGCTTTTTATGGTCTAAGTATTTGAGTTGCGAGATCCATCAAATTTAGGGCAGAGCTTATTAAAACAGAGCCGTAGATATCATGGGTTTTCGATGCGACTATGATTTTTGTAGCCGAATAAATTATGTTTGTTACAATTCCGAGGTTGGATGAAAGTATGAAGGAATGGGTAGTTAAGATTGAAATTATGGCTAATACTAGCTTATTTTCTTGGTCCGAATACTTTATGAATAGTATCCCGATGTAAAATAATGTTTGGGCAAAGACTGAGAGGATTGTTACGAGCAAAATCCACAAAACAAGTCCAGTTGTTGTGTACTCAGTGATCCATCTGTAGCCAAAAAATGCGTGAGATAACATGAAGATAGGAACTATGAAAACCAGCCCGAAGAAGGCGTAAAGTGCCGTTTGCTTGGCATTTTGCACTTTTAAGCCAAGCGCCATCCGAGAAACAGGACTTCTGAGCAAAATTAATACTAAAACCGGACAGATAACATAGGCTAACATGTTTGTTAGAAAATAATTAAACGTTAAATTGTTGTCCAAAAGAGGCTTCTCTGGAAGCGAGATTGGGAAAATATACTGCAACAGCCTACCATGTAGAGTGGGAAATAAGAAGCTAAGCAAAAAGATTAGGAGAGAAATCTCAAAAAAGCGGGTTCGCTTTGCTCTTAGCTCCTGAACTATTGCTAAAATTAACACAAACAAACCGAGAAAAAATGCGCTCAAGTTCAAGCCTACCGGACCCAAGTAAATAATCCAAGGACCAAACAACCTAACCACCCCCGACAGGGTTTATAATTCAGGCATTAATAGTTGACTCTATTCAGATTAGATGCCACCGGTTTCCATAAATAAGCGAACTTTTATTTAAAGCAGAGCCACGGACTTTAACTAATTTTGAGCATTTTTTAGACAGTAGGCTGTTTTAGGCACTGGAGTTGGCCTGGATGCGAATAAGGCATGCTGGGATAAAGCTAGGCGCTCTAAGAGACCCGGCGCGCCAGCCATTCTCATACTCATTTGATTTATTTTGAATAAAACTAGATATTTTGTAAAGAAGTTGAGGTATTGTTAATATGATGCTTTAAGTTTTTCTTTTATTGAGTCTTTTGATATCAGCCATTTCAGTTCCCCTGTCTCTTCATATATGTATATTAGCGGTATAATGTATGTTTGGGCTAGTTCATAATACGCTATTGTTGCTGGCTTAGTTGCTGAGGTGCAGTCCATGATTACTACATGGTTTCTGAGTAAGCTCTCGAGTTGAGGCAGAACCTTTCTTTTCACAGCGTCTACATTCGCTATTTCATCCTCATAGCACAATATCCACTGGTATGGTAGCTTTAGATCCTTCCAATCGTTTAGGGCTTCCGGCGACGTTGTAACATATGCCAGATCTGGCTTTAATTCTTCGCTTTCAAGGATTTTCATTGCGAACTGTGGTTCGGGCTCGCTTCGAGAGTCCTTCTTCCCAAGCAGGCCGAAGTATGCTATTGACACCTTTGTCTTAGGTGGATATATGAAGCATAGGGGCGTCTTATATGTGAGCCTATATGTTCCCTTAACCTCCCTCTCTATTACGTGAAAGCGTTGAAGCCTATTTAGGTGATGTGTTAGAACGGAGCCCCTGACCTTCGAGATGGACTGTATCTCAGAGAATGATGCTACTCCACCAGCTTTTGCTATGGCTTCGATAACTCTGCGGCTGTTTTTAGTTGACAGCGCTAACCGATAATCGGGCATTGTTATATCCTCAAATATCAATTAGCATACGCGTCTTATACATTATAGTAGTGTGTTGCTCTATTATATTGGAGTTTCGCTCGAGCAATGTTAGTATAACTCTTCATAAACTATTTTTGTCAGTGTTCGCTCCGAGGTGGGTTTAATGGGTTCATACGAAAGAACGTTTCCTCATAGGCTTTACGGTTTAGCGAATGGTATTCAAAGAGATGCTCTAAGCGGGGTTATAGCGTTTGATGTAGAGACCTTTAGCCCCAACGGTTTTCCTTACGACTTTAGGGATCCTTTGGTTAATTTCTCACTTGTAGCACCACTTAATGGTTTAGGTCTTCTTTCTTTATCTGTTATAGGCGATGTGAATCTTGAGGATGATATGCTTAGCTTGCTTTATGAGGTTCTTCATAGTTTTTGCGGCTTTTACCTTTTAACCTATAATGGTGCAAAGTTTGATCTTGAGTATGTGGCTAGGAGAGGCCGCCTCTACGGCCTAGATTTCAGCAGCGTCTTCTCAAGTATGCGACATGTCGATGTTTATAGGTTTATTAGGCGCGTCGGTGTAGAAATGCCAAGGTTTGATCAGAAGTCTGTTGAAATATATTTCGGCTTTAGAAGGACGATGAAGCATATTTCAGGGGATTTATATCACCTTTCCTACAGGAGATTTCTTGAGAGTGGCTCTCTTGAACCAGCATTCTACAATATCGAGGACAGCTATGGGTGTTTAAGAATAGCTGATGCCGTCTTAAGTTTTCTCACTGAAAAGAAGGGGAGTGATTAATTTTTTATATTTTAAACATGATATTTTGTTTTGAGGGGGATGCTAATATTTTGAGCGAGCTTGATGTTCTCCGCGCCTCCGCATTGCTTCACGATATCGGTAAACTAGAGTGCTGGGCTGAGAGGAAGCCTTGGAGTGAGCATGTTCGCTATACATACAAGTTTGTTAAGGATTGTTTAGGCGAGGAGATTGCTGCCCATGCTATGCGCCA
>JAGTRH010000226.1 GCA_018396795.1 Candidatus Bathyarchaeota archaeon | reverse complement strand
GCCAGAGACATGGAGTGGCGTACTCATATCTTCATCAAGGTATAAGCCCTCCGCCACAAAAAGCGGCTCATGGTAATCGCCCCCAATACTCAAAAGAGACAATGTAGCAGCTCTGAGGATTCAAATGCCCACACATATTTTTATAGAGGTTAAGCTAGGTTTACAGGGGACTTATACACTGAACAATTATAAAGCGTCAATACTATATGGAGGAATAAGATTTAAGCATTCATTAAACAGATATTTTGAGCCTATAGGGGCTGCGGCTCATGAATATGAATCGTGAAATTAAGATCCTGTCCTTCGATTATGGTGGGACTCTCTGCCACGATCTCGAAGAATCTCACGTAGCCCTCCAAAGGATTTTAAATAACTTGGGATTTAACTTCGAAATATCAAAGGTTAGTGAGGCATGGCAAGACGCGCACCTATGGTGGAGTAATGTAAAGAGGGAAACGGGTGCGGTTATGAACGCCGAGAACCTCATTAGGCTATTCCAAAGGACCGCGTTAAATCTCGGTATACCGAACTCAGAATCAATGCTAGCTGCGAAGCGATTGTTCGAGCGGTGGCCATGCGAAGTTAAAATAAAAGCCTATGAGGACGTTATTCCAACGCTAAGCGAACTTAAGAGCGTTAAGAGAACGATTCATCGGGGTCTTCTTGGAAAAATTTAAGAATTTATAGTCAATCAATTATCATGAGAGCCAATGGATGAGCGAAAAATCATTTTAAGTGTTCGAGACTTAACGGTCGAGTTTAGAGTTCCAAGGGGGATTCTTAGGGCGGTTGATGCTCTAAATTTAGATGTTTATGAAGGGGAGGTGCTTGGTCTTGTCGGTGAGAGTGGATGCGGGAAGTCCGTCTTTGCGCATGCTCTGCTAAAACTGGTTGACGTCAATGGTTATATTAAGAGTGGAAAGGTGATATTTGATGGCAAAAAAGATGTTTATTCTCTCAGTAAGAAGGAGCTCAGAGAATACCGCTGGAAAGATGTTGCAATTATCTTTCAAGGAGCTTTTAACTCCTTAAATCCGGTGATGAGAGTTTTTGATCATATGGTTGACACATTCTTAGCCCATGAGAAAAATGTATCAAAGGACGAGATTAAAAAGAGATCTATGGATCTTTTAAAGATGGTTAGACTGGATCCAGAAGCCATCCTTGCTCGTTATCCGCATGAGTTAAGTGGTGGAATGAAGCAGAGAACAATTAGCGCGATGGCTTTACTACTTAGACCTAAGGTGCTTATTTTAGATGAGCCAACTTCAGCCCTTGACATACTAACCCAAAAGTATTTTATAAAAATCTTAAGGGATTTAAGGAAAGAACTCGGCCTAACTATGATATTTATTACTCATGATTTAGCTGCCGTTGCTGAGATAGCAGACAGAGTAGCTGTAATGTATGGCGGAACAATAATTGAAGTCGGCTGTGTTGAAAACATATTTTATAGACCTAAACACCCCTACACTAGAGCTCTCCTCAGCGCTATACCCTCAATATACGGTGACGTTAATAAGATAAAACCTTTACCAGGCCCGCTCCCTGATCCAGTCAATCCCCCTCCAGGATGCGAGTTCCATCCACGTTGTCCATATGCGATTCAGATTTGTAAGGAGATTAGACCGGAGTTGGAGACAGCTGAAGATATGTGGCTTGTAGCATGTCACCGCTGGAGGGAGCTAAAGTTTGATTGAAACTCCATTAGTTGAGGCCAGAAACCTATCTAAGTTTTTCATTGTTAAATCACGTCTATTTGAGAAGAAGGTTATAAGAGCTGTAGACGAAGTCTCTTTCGCTATCAGAGAGAGAGAAAATGTTGCTCTTGTTGGCGAGAGTGGATGCGGAAAGAGTACGTTGGGAAGACTATTGTTGGGGCTTCTTGCTCCAACTAGCGGCTCAGTACTATACAAGAACAAGGATGTTTGGAAAATGAGCAGAAGTGAGTTTAAGGAATTCCGTCGTAAGGCTCAGATAATACATCAAGATCCCTACTCAAGCATTAACCCTGTCAGAACAATCTTCCAGTCTTTGGCGCCAGCAATGATCCAGCATAAGATTGTTCGAGACAAGAAAGAGGCCTTTGAAAGAGCCGCCGAGCTACTCAGTCTAGTTGGGCTTACTCCCCCAGAGGATTTCTTGTCAAGATACTCATCAAGGATGAGCGGTGGACAAATGCAGAGAATAATTTTAGCTAGAGCTCTATCTGTTAATCCTGAGTTTATCGTTGCGGATGAAGCGGTTTCAATGCTCGACGCATGCCTTAGAATTGGCGCTTTAGACTTAATGCTTGATTTGCAGAAGAGGTTTAAACATTCATATTTGTTTATTACGCATGACTTTGCTACTGCTAGATACTTCGTGAAGAAGGGGGGTGGCAAAATTATAGTTATGTATTTAGGTAAAATCATCGAGATCGGAGAAGGAGACTCTATAATCCAGAGACCTATTCATCCTTACACGCAAGCACTTATAGCTGCAATACCAGTTCCAGATCCAAAGATAGCTAGAGAGAAGGAGCTACCTAGGCTTAAAAGTCTTGATGTGCCAAAACTTACTGAGGTTATCCTAGGATGCAAGTTTAACACGAGATGCCCATATGCGGAAAAAATATGCGAAGAGAAGTCTCCTGAGCTCAGAGAAGTAAAAGATCGGTTGGTAGCATGCCACTTCGCTGAAAACTTTGTCTAAATTTATGCAGAGCGCTCTTTTTTCTTGAAGAGCTGGCAAAAAGAAGATTTTAACCTCCTCCACGCTTATATTCTCTATATATGGACTATTTATGTCATGGGTCTAATAACCGTAAACTCTACGTAAACTTCTTTCGTTCCAACCCGGTAATAACCAGCTGGAAATGGAGTACCGGGAGCAACGTCTAATTTCTCTCTAATTTGCGCGACTTCGCCGGGTTTGAGAGAGGTTAAAATAGAGCCTCCCTCAATTTTTTTAAAAGGCACCCAATTTGTGCCGTTCCACCTCTCAATGCATAGTTCATAGACGGTGTTGTTGAACCATATTGTCTCGTT
>JAGTRH010000225.1 GCA_018396795.1 Candidatus Bathyarchaeota archaeon | reverse complement strand
AGTTTTTCTTCCACCGGTCTATTACCCCGAGGAAATACTTGGCGAATTACGTTGGGTGGCTATCATGTTTCCTACCTCTAACGCTGCGGGGCTGATACGAGCGTATTCAGGACTTGCAACCTTCCAAGGAAGAATGATTTTGATACGATGGCTTGTATTCCTTTTAATGATGGTTGCTTCCATCTTACTTGTGATGTTTAAAGCGAGGTGGAGAGAAATCTGATAAATTTTATACATTCCTTGACACTTAATGTGACAGAAAATCCATTTATAGATGAATTCTAATTGAATATATCTTTATTTATGGAAATATGGACCCAACCAATCGATCCTTTAGGATACCTCCCTTTATCTTTCCTGTTCTCATTAACACCCATTATAGTTTTAATAATCCTATTGTGCATATTTAGGATCTCGGGCTGGAAGGCGACTTTAATATCCTCTATTTCATGCTTTGTTATCTCACTTTTATTATATAGAGCCCCATTCTACGTGGCTCTATCAAGCTATCTGTATGGAGTAGCTTTCGGGCTCTGGCCTATATCCTGGATAGTTTTGAACGCTGTATTCCTATATAACATAGCCAAGGAATGTGGTTGCATCGAACATCTTTCCGAATGGGTGAAAAGTACTCTGCCAAATAGTAGGGGGTTATATGCTCTTTTTATAGCATTTTTATTTGGAGGACTTATAGAAGGCGTGGATGGCTACGGGTTCCCTATAGCTATGTCTGCCACCCTACTTATAAGTTTAGGATTTAATCCGATCGATGCTGTATGCGCTTCGCTCTTAGCGAACACCGTAACTGTACCATTTGCAAGTCTCGGAGTACCAATAGAAACTTTGAGTACGTCATCAGGCTTGGACATTAAAGGTATATGTATACATCTCTCGCTTCAGCTTGCCTTGATATCAGTGGTTACGGCCCCGCTCATCACGCGTATGCTGTCGAAGCATGAAGGCGATCGTAAAGTTTTTGAAACCAGCTTAATAGCAGGCGCAATGTTAGGCATCTCGATATACATTATATCAGCCTATATGGATCCACGTCTCGCAGGCATATTGGCACCGTTAGCCTCCATGTTATTGACTATAATATACGTTAAAGTAAGGTTTAAAGTTAAAATCAAATCAGTAGGCTTAAAAGGCTGGGTGCCATGGATAATAGTTTCAAGCTTAATGGGGCTATCAGGCTTTACTGGTTTATATAGAATGTTTTCAATCAAGCTGCATGTACCAAGCCTACATGAATCAGTATTTACTCCTCTATACGGTACTCTTTTAAGCGCCACATACGAGTTACAGCCCTTAGCCCACGGAACAATTGCTCTTTTCTCGGCTTTACTGGTAGCATACATCTATGGTTTGAAGCCTTCGAGCATAGCTAAGATCTACCTAGATACGTGGAGAAGGATGAAGTACGCGATTTTGACAATATCTGAGATTTTGGGCTTAGCCTTCCTCATGAATTATACCGGTTTATCCTTAACGCTGGGATATTCATTATCACACGTGGGACCATTATTTCCCATTTTATCGGGTTTTATAGGATGGATAGGCACTTTTGTAAGTGGTTCTGAAACAGGTTCTAACGCTTTATTCGGAAGTCTCCAAAGAATGGCAGCTGAATTATCTGGTTTTTCGCCATATATGACTACAAGTTTAAACGCTGCTGGAGGAGTCCTAGGCAAAATGGTATCCATACAGAGTATAACGATTGGGTTATCAGCAGTGGAATCAAAAGAGAGAGAAGGCGAAGTTATGCGTAGACTAATAGGCTATAGTCTAGCTCTAACCTTAATACTGGGATTAACGGCATACTTTCAAGTAATTTTTTCGTTAGATATGTAAGTTTTATGCGTCATTAATCTTAACTTTATGAAAATCGTTATACTCCATATCCATGCAGAGTATAACGCCTTTATAGTCTTTTTCGCTATTTGCAATAAAAAGAATTAAATATTCATAGTTTCATTTCTCCTATAATATAGTAACGGAGGGATTTTATTGGTTGAAGTATTAATTATATACTATTCTAGAACTGGTAGAACTGAAATTTTAGCGAAAGCTGTTGCTGAAGGTGCTGAGAGCGTCAGAGGGTCGACGGTTAAAATCGTGCGCGTTGAGAATGTTACCCTTGAAGACTTTATCTCCTGTGATGCCGTAGCTTTTGGCTCCCCAAATTATTTTGGATATATGAGCGGCTTAATGAAGGACTTTTTCGATAGAGCGTGGAGTATCAGGGATAAAGTCGCTGGCAAACCAGCAGCGGCATTCACGTCCGGAGGGGGACCAAGCAACTCTGCTCTAGTAAGCCTTGAAAGAGTGATAGAAGCCTTTAGAATGATAAAGGCTTGCGACGGAGTGATCTCAAGTGGAACCCCAACTGAAAAAGATCTAGAAGCTTGCAGAAAACTTGGAGAAAACTTAGCAAAAGCCGCGATGAAAAGACAAATTAAGGACTATTGAAATTTTTTGGCGGAAACCCAAAATTTATTTCTATTAAATCATATTGCTGTGTTCCAGCACCAGCTTTTTCAGCTGCTTCAAGCATAAATCTCCAGTCTGGCGCCACATGTGTTGCGCCAGGTGTTGCTCTCCAGCGTAGTCGGGCGATCGCATTAAATTTTTCAGCTCCTCTCTCCATTACACCCGCTATTTCAGCCATCGAGCCTGGTATTCCAGGAGAATTATTTACCATATCTATACACGCCTTATCAACGGCTACGGGATCATTTGAAGCAAACACCCCGAGATCGGGAACAATCGGTATCCCCACGAATGGGTCACAGTCACAGAGTGGAACTATATCTACAGCGAGATTGATGAACGTACATTTACTCCCGAAATACTTAACGATGCCAGCGGCCGCCTCCCCGATTCTCGCCTCCTGCTCCAATATATCTGGAAAACTTCTAGACGAAAATGCTCCTTGCGGACAATAGTCTACGCAAAATGCGCAGTCAATACACTTATCTGAAATGATGCGAGCTCTACCGTTAATCAAAGTGATTTCATTCGTTGGACACAT
>JAGTRH010000224.1 GCA_018396795.1 Candidatus Bathyarchaeota archaeon | reverse complement strand
CCTTATGGTTTAGATTCTTTATTCTTAGCTGGTCTTGTCATTCTTTTGATTTTCACCCTGCCTTCTTTCCTCCCTTTGTACTATATCAAATTATAGAAAATCCTTAAAGGTTTCTCCTAAGCCCCGGTTGCGAAGGAGGAGAAGGTTCTCAACCAGTATTTGATGAACGTCAAAGTTTGCCGACGCTGCGTCCTATTTCGGTGATGAGAAGATTCAGTGGGGCCCCGTTATTGTAGATATGTTTTTGCTGTTATGCTAGTTTTGCAGAGGCTTTAAAAAATAGCGTTTTCATTACAAGCGATCTTATACGTCAGGAGATTAACATGCGGTTCTATAAAGGTCTAACGTAAGGTCAGTTGGGTTTAGTTATGGTGTCATAATCTGAAGTTTCTTTCAAGCGTTCAAATCTTTCCTTAAAACTGTAGAAATCCTCAATTCTTGATGTTGTCTAGCTTTAATCCCATATAGTTCCCATTTTTGATCAAATAAACTGTTTTTAATTTTTTTGATCACAAAAGTTTATATAGAGCTTTTAGATCTAATTATATGGTGGTGTGAGATGAAGGTACCAGCATTAAAGATCTCACAATGGGGATATGGGAAGGGGGCGAAAGAGCAAACTCTTTACATAACGGCAATACCTGCAAAAAATCTATTCAACTCTGACATTGACAGGTGGTCTAAAGATAATCGAGAAGGTTATCAGCGTCCTCCTGAGGAGAGTCGGCTAAAACCCGCTAAGGGAAGTGTCGTAAGATATCTTCTTGACGAAATGGGGGTTTTCCCCACGTCTGTTCTTCTGAACGTGAGGGGTTCTCTATCTTTTAAGGAAGAAACGAAACTAACAGATAAGATAACTCTGGGCCAGTTAACGATACCTGAGAATGAGAAACTGGTAATAATAGATGGACAACACAGATTGGAGGCAATTAAAAGAGCTGTAAAGCAGAAGCAGGAGCTAGAGGATTATCCAGTGCCTGTATCGATAACCAATCTGAAAGACAAGTTTGAGGAAATGCTACTTTTCTACATTGTCAACTCGAGGCAAAGACGCATAAAAACGGAACTGGCTTACAGACAGCTACAAACAATGTATGAGAGAGTTAAGATTAAGGATCAGTATAAGTGGCTTGAAGAGGCAATTCTGGGCAAGACTCAAGAGAGACAAGCTATAGCAGCTTTCATTGTTGATTATCTTGCTGAGGATGAAGACTCCCCGTTCTGTGATCGCATAAAGTATCTTGGAGAAGAAACAGAGAAGAGGCATGCGGTTGAGGATGCTGTATTGATCCGCTATATAAGCAAATTGAGAAGTCAATTAGCATTTGAATCTATGACACCAGAAATGATGGCGGAGCTGCTTATTGATTATTGGAACGCGATTGCAGAATTGTATCCGAAATGCTTCGATGAGGACACTAAGGATAATTACACCTTACTGAAGCATACTGGAGTAGCGTCCTTTACTTATCTCTTCCCAGTGGTATACGGCCTCTGTGCACAGGATGGAGATATAAGTAAGGAAGGAATGAAAAAATACCTTAGTTTTCTCCAGAAAGATCTGACGGGTAAAGTTAAAAGTGAAGAGCCGATAGACCCTGATTTCCTAAAGCCTGTTGATGAAACATGGTGGTCAAGGGCACACGGTTCCTCCTTGGCAAGAGCCACCAGTGAAGCTACTTTCAATTATATTAAAGACCAAATGGCGAAAAAGATACAAATTGTTGCTAAAATGAAAGAGGAGGGTGGAAATGTCTGAATCAGCTAAGGGCGATGAAGAGCTCATAGGGCTCTTATCAAAGCTTGCAGCAGAAATAAAAAATTACGCTGAACTTTTTCTATCCATCTCCAAGGATCTGGATGACTCTATTATTCGCCTTAACGCTGTTATTTACCCTACGCCTGAAAATAGGCTGAAGGCCATTTCACTCCCGTCAATGGACAGTATTGGCAGTAGTGTTAGAGAGAACGTCAACGATGCTAAGAATAAAACTAAAGAAATCGTATCTTTGTTGAAGAAAGCCGAAGATATCATGAA
Organism: Candidatus Bathyarchaeota archaeon; assembly: GCA_018396795.1. The sequence continues at coordinate 1,000 of JAGTRH010000224.1, read as the reverse complement.
TAACTTAAAAATAGAATGTAGTTTTTGCGACGGTAAAGGGGAAGTATCAGTTCTATCCTATCATAGGGATAAAGAAACCATACAACCCTATTTTGAAACGAAAAAATGTCCAAAATGTTATGGCGACGGCTATCTTGAAGTTTCAGAAACAGTTGCTCAGATAACAATTCAACTAGTTAACTGCTTAAGGGAATTGACAGGCAAAGAAATCAAAAATAACTCTTCATGATGACAAGCACGCCCGGTGATAGGACATGAATGATTTAAGTGTTGGAGAAGTATATGAAACCAAAACGAATTATAAAAAGTATATACAGGATTTACGTGACCAATACCCCTTTGACCCATTAAGTGTTCTAGTAACTGAAAGTTTCGCGAATTCGATGGATGCTGGAGCAACTCGAATCGATATTTATGTTGATGATGAAAGCTATAAAATCAAGGATAATGGAAAAGGGATGACTAAATATGAATTCGTTGAATACCACAATATTGCATCTTTAACGAAAGAGAGGGGTAAAGGCGGAATTGGATTTGCTGGCATCGGTGCAAAAACCTATTTAGATCTTGCTAAATACATATATACTGAGACTAAATCAAAAAGTTTTTATGGTGCTAGTAAGTGGAGGTTTGATGGAGAGATTCCCCGATGGGAAGTTGTTTATCCAAAAGGGCTGATTAAGGAGGTTGGAACCTTTATAGAGGTTAAGCTTAACGCCCGTGATGTAGGTAAAATCACAGAGGAATTCATTAAAAAGACCTTGCAAGAGCATTATAATGCTGTCTTACTAGGTCTGTATAAAGTTGAAGAAGTAAGGGTTAATGGAAAGCTTGTTAAACCTTGGAAACCAGAGCAAATTGAAGAACACTCTGAATTTAACTTTAAAATAAGTGGTTATGGGGTCAACGGATTTTTTATAAAGGCGTCGGATGAAATACCTGAAGAATTTCAGGGGATTTCTATAGTAGTATGCGGGAAAACAGTGAATAGAAATGAGTG
>JAGTRH010000223.1 GCA_018396795.1 Candidatus Bathyarchaeota archaeon | reverse complement strand
TGCCGGAGGACCGTCAAAAACGAAAACAAGTTTTTTCTGCATGGTAGTGCTTCCGCGTCACCTCAAAACATACTCAGGTATCTTGTCTTCGTTCGCTCTTATCCATTCCAGCGTTTTCCTGAGTCCTTCCTCTAGAGCCACACCTGGCTTAAACCCGAGGAGCTTCATCATCTTCGATGTGTCCGCATATCCTCCGAGTGGATCGCCCTTAGGCCTAGAGCCATATTCAATGTTGACTTCGTAACGCAGTTCATCGTTGACTAGTTGTCGGATCGTTTTTGCAAGATCATCTATTCTCGTCGGTCTCCCTGTGCCGATGTTTATAACTTTGCCAGCGATGTTCTCAGCTTCGGCGGCCCTCACAGTGGCTTCGGCTATGTCTTCAACGTATATGAAGTCTCTTACCTGATCTCCGCCGAATATTATTAATGGCTTCTTTTTCAGAGCCCTCATCAGAAATATAGCCACGACCCAGCTATGGCTTTTAGGCTTCGGTGTCTGTAGGGGGCCATATATGCTGAAGTATCGTAGTGAAACTGTTTCTAGGCCATACAAGTTGTGGAAGAGCTTGGCTTGGATTTCACCCCAAAGTTTCGAGTTAGCATATGTGGAAAGAGGGTTAGGCTTCATTTCCTCACCAAACATTGGTGGTTTGGAAGGATTTTGAGGCGGTTGGTTGCCGTATACCGCGGCAGAAGAAGCAAAAATATACCGGTTTACACCTGCTTCGAGAGAAGCTTTTAAAACATTATATGTTCCTATGACGTTTGTTCTGAAGTCCTCATCTGGGTTATAAATTGTCGCGGCTACATCTGCATAGGCAGCTAAGTGGAAAACTATATTTACGTTGCGTAATGCTTCCTTAACAGTCGCTCTATCAGCTATATCATCTTTCATAAATGTTATCCTTTCATCTTCTAAAAAGTCTCCGCAGAAAAGATTAAGCTGATCAAAAGTGTATGCTGAGAGGTTGTCAATTATCTTTATAGAGAATACATTACGCTCAAGCAGTTTTCTCACAACAAAACTTCCTATATGTCCGCAACCACCTGTCACGAGCACTTTAGTATTTGACCAGACAACCATTTAGACCACCGATAATACTTGACAACTTCAATTTTTATATAAAACTTTTGCTATATCCCCATAATAAGGAACCATATATCTCCTAACTTCACTATCAGATCTAACTCTAATTTGTTGAATAAGAATACGTTTACTCACGATCTTTCTTAGATTCAAAAATATATACACTATAGCTCTTATAAGTTGCAATGCGTAAATTCCTCTTCTTGAAAAGAGAAAGTACCATACACTCAAATAGTACTCTTGTAGGGTAACTGCAATTCCAGTTAGAAAGTTGTAAATAGAGTAATTCTTTATTAACGTGATTAATCTATTACGTTTATTCAAGTAGAAGAATTCTGGTCTGGGTCTTTGTGAAAATCGCCCCTCTTTAGTTGATGCTCCAGACTTATGATAAATTACAGCTTGCGGCACATATAATACTTTATAACCAGCAAGATATAAACGCCATCCTATATCAATGTCTTCATAACCAAATATATAAGATAAATCAAACCCTCCTATTTTAATTAAAATATCACGTCTGAATATCGTCAGTACACCCATTATATAAATTGTCTTATCATACTGACCAAGATCCCTTTCTTCAACACCTCTTGTGAAATTGTTACCAAAATAATCTATCCACCTACCAGCAGCGGCGGAATTCTCAAACCGATCACGATCGTAGAAGCTTCTATATTTGGCATCAGCAGCCGCTACCCATGGCATTTTTTCCAAGGAATTAACAAGAGGTTTAAGCCAGTTACTATCGACTTCAACATCATTATTTAGTATAGCAACATATCTCCCTTTGGCAACAAGAACTCCAGCCATATATCCTCCAGTTGTATAGATATTTCTGCTTAGCCTAAGGAGTCTGACCATAGGATAGTTATCTTTAACGAATTCTGCACTACCATCTGTAGAGCCATTATCGACTACTATAACCTCGAAATTTGGATAGTTTGTGGAAAGAACGCTGTCTAAGCATGTCTTGAGATGTTTTATCCCGTTATAGTTGAGAATTATAATGCTTACTAAAGGATAAAATACAAATTTTTTAATATCTTTTATGATCATGGAGTTGAGGTTGATGTATAGTGTTGTTATGAATAGTAAATGATGGTTGAAATGATTTATGAATAGTAAATGATTTGTTTCAAATCGTTTGTTTCAAGAAAGATAAAGCATATAATAAGAAAATGGTGAGCATTAGATTTAATCATACTTTAACTAGTATTATTCTATAAAGGGTCTTATAAACTTTTGCAAATATATTTTTCTTTTCCAAACTATAATTTTCAGCTCACGTACAAGTTTTTCTTAGATTTCGAATCTCTCTTTAAGATGTGTTTTATTTAAGATTTATGACCATTGGTAGCTATTTGCTGATTATAAAACTAATCATTAAAGTAAAGCTAAATTTAGTCCAGAAATATATGCTTAATTATCCCACATTATAGGATTTATATCGAATACCATCTCAAATTCATCTTTCGGGAAGAGCAAGGGCTTATTCCTTTTAGCATATACTGCGAGATTACTTTATTCGAGAATTATGATTGTGTAATTGAAGCGATCTCTTAGGCTTTTTAAATTTAATGGCGCTCTTAATCAGGGATTTTGTTGGTGGTCTCAGGTTGATTTCCGGCCTCGCCTAAGGTATCCTATGCTTAAAGAGCTCTTGAAGCTTTTCCTCAGCGAAGCCTACGCTGCTGGTCTCCTAAGGGAGGTTAGATGGGCTAAAGTAATGGCTTAAGATGTCCCCCGGTGCGGCTCAGAAGCCGTCATCAAATGGTGCTGGTATAGGCATGCCTATCGAAGGTATCGATGCAAGGCATGTGGGCGTACTTTCAAAGATAGGACCTGTACGGCTTTTGCCTACTCCCGAATACCGCTGAACGAATGGCTCTTCCTAGCATACCTGCTAGGATGCCTTCACGTACCGATCCTGAGGATAAGCATGGAGCTCAGAACAGACGGAACTATGTTATGGATCCG
>JAGTRH010000222.1 GCA_018396795.1 Candidatus Bathyarchaeota archaeon | reverse complement strand
GGCTTTGAGGGCGGCGTTACTCCAGGCTGCAAAACCCCAGTATTTGATTTAGATTTTGGGCGGATCGGCATTCAAATATGCTTTGATATAGGTTTTCCTGAGACTTGGGAGACTTTAGCCCAGAAGGATGCTAAGATGGTTATATGGTGCTCTGCCTATAATGGAGGTTTTGCTCTACAAGTCTACGCTTACCTCCATCATTATTATGTTATATCTTCCGTGAGGACGGATAAATCTAGAATAATAGATCCTTTGGGAAATATTTTGGATGAGACGGACGCGCTGAAGAATATTGCAGTTTGTGATGTAAATTTAGACTTTGTGGTCTCACACTACGATTTTAATTACGATATTCCTGATCAAATCATGAGATCTTATCCTAACCGCGTGGAAGTGCGCTCAAAGAAAGACGATGCATTATTCCTCGTGGAGCCAATAGACCCTACCGTGGTAACTGAACGTCTTAAAAAGGAGTTTGGTTTCGAATCTGTTAGGGAGTATTATGAGAGGCATAGAAATGCATATCAATATATCTATCGTGGCGAGACACCTCGACCACAAAGCGCAGCGCATGGAAAGCGTCCACAATACTCAAAAACTAGTAATTACTAATAGACTTGCTATCACCGTAATTATGCTAGAAAGCGTAGTCTCACGTACTCCACGATATTTAGGGGACTTTCGCCGGAGAAAAATCTTCTGAAGTCTTCCACTATAACACCGAATAACATACTACGCCTTTCATCTGAAAGGCCAGCTATATGCGGCGTAAGGAAAACATTATCGCCAAGGTTGTATAGAGGGCTTTCTGGTTGTAATGGTTCACTCTCAAATACATCTAATGCCGCCCCAGATATCCACCGCTCTTTTAAGGCTTTATATAGGGCGCCCTCATCGGTTAATGCGCCTCTTGCAGTGTTTATGAGAAAAGCCGTTGGCTTCATAAGCCTTAGCTCTCTTTCACCTATCATATGATAAGTTTCAGATGTTAGGGCTGCGTGTAAGCTAACTATATCAGAGTTTATTAAAATATAGGTTAAATCTGATTTTTCTAAGCCATAAGCTTTTAGTGTTTCCTCTGAAACATGGGGATCGAAAACTAGAATTCTAACGTTGAATGGTTTAAGAAGATTAATGAGTTCACGGGCTACGGCGCCAAAACCTATTAAGCCTATAATTTTGCCTCTAAGATCATAGGTTCTTATAGCTACCTTTTCATCGCGTTTCCACTTTTTCTTTTGCATGGCGCTGATATGCTGTGGAATAGCTCTGAGGCAATTTAACATAGAGGCTAAAGTGAACTCAGCGACCCCAACGGCTATGGCGGACGCAGCATTGACAACTATTATGCCTCTTTTGAAAACTTCCTCTGTAACGTATGGTTTTACACTTCCAGCGACATGGCCTATAATTTTAAGTCTATCAGCATTGGTCAGAACATTCTCAGTAAATTTTGGAGAACCCCAGCTTGTTATACAGCCATCAACACCTTTTATAAGATCTGCAAGCTCACCCTCACTTAGATTCCTTTCATATGGATTAAATGTAACATCAGCAAAGCTTCGAAGCTTATTTTCATCTTCAATTCTTGAAACTCGCCTATACAAGCCTTTTGGAATGGTGACCAAAACCCTGATTTTTTCATCCAAACCTTCTTCACTTGGATAGCTACACTTTGCTAAGGATATTTTTCATGTACGTAATGTCTCTTCTGGTAATCTCTATAATTCTCCCAATAGTCTCATTGTACTCGCTATGAAGTGATACTGCACCATTGAAGTTTATGTCTTTAAGTATTTTAAACACCTTTTCCCATGGGACAAGCCCCTCGCCCAAAGGAACTGTATGTGCAACCCATCCTTGATCAGTCTTAAACCAACCGAAGTCTTTCACAGCAACCATCACTATTCTATCGCTGAGAACATCCATGCCCATAAGCCATCCTGCAAGTCCCCCCTCCACAACCATGTGCCCCGGATCTATATACGCGCCAATATACTTAGGATCAAAACCCTCAAGAATGAGATGCACTATTGTCGGTTCAGCTGTCATAAACAGACCTGAGTGCGTATGTAATCCAGCCGTTACACTATATTCTCTGCAAAGTCTCTCAATGCCCTTTAAGTTTTCTCGAATCTCTTCAATCTGTCTTTTAATATAACCAAATCCCTTATATCTCCAGTATCCGAGCTTAACGTATTTCACGCCCAACTCTGATGCTGTAGAGATGGTCTCTTTGGCATAGGGTTCATCTGCGGAGACTATAGACGTTGTTATCATAGGCACTTTTAAGCCTCTCTCTCCGAATATTTTCACGACTTTAGGAAGCTTCTCGAATATTTCTCTAGGCTCTATATGTCCTCCAGGTCTAACCGTTAGATCGATTCCCTCAAAACCCATACTAACTGCGAGATCCGCGAACTCTTCTATGGACATTGACTGAAACATTTTTGAGAACAGTAAGAGCTTCATTATGATCTTTCTCCCGTCTCTATGGTTGAAGACCCTATTAGTTCTACAAGCTCCATAGTTTTAACGGCGTCCTCGAATCTTGTCTCAGGGTCCATATCATTTTTAATGCAGTCTATAAAGTGCCTATTCTCCTGAAGGAAACCATAAGTTACATGAAAATCTCTCACTCCCCCTGTTAGATCCAAGTTCCTTATAATCTCCATATCCCCGTAGGGTTTATTTCCTCTGAGAACATAAGCTAATTGCTTTTCAGGCGGATCTAGAGGCAGATCCACCATGGCATATATGCTCTTAGAGTGCATTTCAAAACAGTGTATCCGCCCGCCGGAGGAATAATTTGAGCATAAATGGCCTACGCAGCCATTATCAAATACAAGCAATGCGTTAAAACTATTTGGATAACTTGCGTGGAAGCTTGAGATGTAACTGGAAACTTTCTTCGGCTCTCCGCCCATAAACCTTAGGGCGTCGACTGCATGTATGACGTCCGCCACTAGATGACTTACTAACCCCCAAGGTTGTGGCTCACCTAAAGCATTTTTATGGAATACTGCGGAGCAATGCGTTACTCTGCCGTGCTCTTTAACCACGGACTTGGCCTTCCTGAATACCGGT
>JAGTRH010000221.1 GCA_018396795.1 Candidatus Bathyarchaeota archaeon | reverse complement strand
GTCAGCCCCAACTGAAAACCTCCTCCTACATAGTTTTCGAGCCAGTAGGCTAATAGCATCATCGTTCAGCTTCCCACCTCTATTGTCAATCACTATGTAATCATTTCCTAAACCATGCATCTTCCAGAACTCCAACTCAACCATCATGTTCCCTCTCAACCATATTCATAAGCGTTAAAAGAATACGTAGGGAAAGTTTATATACGTATATCCTATAACTATGTTATAAGGAGCGGTTAAGTCTTGAAAACGGAAGTTGAAAAAGTAATAAAAGAGATTCAGCCGAGCTTAAGGGCTGATGGAGGAGACATAGAACTAGTCGACGTAACCGAGGATGGAATAGTGAAGGTTAAGCTTAAAGGCGCGTGTGCAGGTTGTCCATTCTCAATGATGACCCTGCAATTCGGCGTGGAAAGATACTTGAAGACAAAAGTTCCTCAAGTTAAAAAAGTTGTGGTTGTATAGCTGAGCGGAAAATTACCTATCGGTATATCGGTATTCCCTCATTTGGATCGCGTACAATCTTCATAAACTCCTCTAAGATTTTCTCTGTGATTGGCCCCATTTTTCCCTCACCTATCCTCCGCCTGTTAACTTCTCTTATTGGCATGATTTCGGCACCTGTTCCAGTGAGGAATGCTTCATCAGCACTGTATAATTCGGTAACAGTTAGGTTGCGTTCTATCACCTCGAAGCCTAATTTTGCAGCTATCTTCTTGACCACGCTCGCCGTTATTCCCGGTAAGGCCCCGCTTGACCTGGGTGGAGTATAAAGCCTTCCGTCTTTTACAATGAAGATGTTTTCGCCCGTCGCCTCACATATATACCCATTAGCATCTAAAATTAACGCTTCATCCGCCCCAGCGTTATTGGCTTCAATCTTAGCCAAGATGCTATTTAAGTAATTTAGGGATTTTATCTCATGCGATGTTGCATCCACAGAATCCCTTCTAGTCCATGAGACTATCATGCTTATGCCTTTCCTACGCTTCTCCTCATCATATAATCTAAGCGTCGGCATAGCTATAACTACAATTGACGGCTTAGGGCATCTTCTTGGATCTAAACCTAAATCGCCAACCCCCCTAGTGACTACCAGCCGAATATAAGCGTCGCGTAAACCATTCTTTCTGAGCGTTTCAAGAACGATGTTAATCATCTCATCCTTAGCTAATTGTATATCCAGCATTATTGCATGAGCCGAACTATATAAGCGGTCTATATGCTCCCTAAGCTTAAAAACTACGCCGTCATATGCACGTATGCCCTCAAAAACCCCATCTCCATAGAGGAAACCATGGTCGAAAACCGAGATTTTAGCCTCATCCTTAGGATAATACTCACCGTCAATATAAACTAAAAGGGTTTTATCCCGCAGCCTAATCACTCTCCTCTAATCCAAGGCAGTTAAATCACGACATAAAAAATAATTTTATTCTATCTGCTTAAAGAACTTTATGCGTAACTTCCAAATAAACTGCAGCCGAAAAGATACCACCATAAACCAGGGGGCAGCGTAGCATCAATCCAATTCAATCACCCGCCGATAACCCAACCATCAAAATAAGCCAAGACAACGCAACTACAAAAAAGGATTCCCGAAACCTATTCTACACTGCTATAAAAAGCCATAGCAACTAATGTTCAAATCAACTTCTTGTAGAAAAATGGAGACCGCAACCCTAAGGCCACATAAAATAAAAAACCCCTTTAATACCTATCAGCGATGATGACATTAAAGAAATAGATATGCATAAAATCGACTAAGGAATAGTTGCAGCCTACCCATAGAAGCGCGGTCTCTTCGATAAGGCTGCTGGAAGCGTTAGAGGCTTAAATGGCTTTCCTCTAGTCTCCTCCTTTATCTCGTTTACTAGATCATCCAGACTCATCATCTTTATCTTGCGCTCACCTTTTAAACGTCTATCCCTCACAGCCAATCTTCCCGTTGAAACCTCCTCTTGACCAATGACAACTATAAAGGGGATCCATTCCATCTCTGCTTCTCTGATCTTCTTCTGCATCGTTAAAGGCCTATCATCCCAGTCAGCTCTAATATTGCGCCTTATTAAATCTTCAGTTATCTTCTCGGCCTTGCTATAAAAGTTCTCGTTAACTGGTATAACTCTGACCTGAGTCGGTGATAGCCAGACGGGCAGCATCGGTGTCCCCCCACTTTTCTGTATCTTGTAAGCTCTCTCCAGTAATGCGTATACGTCTCTCTCAATCGCGCCGCTTGGCGAACAATGTAATATCAGCGGGGTTCTTTTCTCCCCCTTTTCATCAACATATGATATTCCATATCTCTCAGCGTTCTCTATGTCTATTTGGTCCGTTGATAAGGCAGAAGCCTTATCCAAATTATCAACGAAATTAAATTCCCACTTCAGGACAAAATAGAAGAAGCGTTCATCCCACATTTCAACTAAAGCCGGCTTACCAAACAAGTTAACAAGGGAGACTATAAAATCCTTATTGGCCATATAAAAGTCTCTCGTGAATCTTATCGCCAACTCGTAATCATCAAGCGTTAACCCTATACCCTCAAGAGTCTCCATGCTCAGCTTAAACCTTTTGATAGCCTCCTCCTTCGCCTGCTCCATATTAGCGCAAAGCGCGTGACAGTCCGGCATCGTAAAGGCCCTAAGTCTCCTTAACCCGGCGAGTTCACCGCTCTTCTCCCTCCTAAAACTATAATGCGTTAGCTCATAGATTTTAAGTGGCAGATGCCTATAGGATATCTGCGCATCATGAAGCATCAGGAACTGCCCGAAGCATGCGCTAAAGCGCAGAAATAACTCTTTATCCTCCGATTTGACGATGTATTGGCGAGCTGGAAATCTATGCAGATAATTCGCCAACGCCGGATGCTCAAGATCGTACATTATTGGAGTCTCAACCTTTAGGGCACCGTAAGCGACAACTTTCTCTGTTACAAAATCCTCGATGAGAGACTTAATCAAGTTACCCTTAGGATACCATCTGAAGTTACCTGGATCGCTAGCATCCTCATAATCAGCGAGCTCAAGTCTCCTCATTAATACTACGTGCGGCGGAGTTTGCTGAACAACCCTAGACTTAGATATCTC
>JAGTRH010000220.1 GCA_018396795.1 Candidatus Bathyarchaeota archaeon | reverse complement strand
CGCAGTTTCTATCTATTAAGATTGCTTTTAAGCCAGCTCTTAAGGCTCCAAAATAATCATTCTCAAGACTATCTCCAACAAATAAGGCTTCATTTGGCTGAATTTTAAGCGCATTCACAGCATAAAGAAATATCTCAGCATTAGGCTTAGGCTTTCCAACAGTATCAATACCCACATAGACATTGAAAACATTTGGTAACTTTACCCTCGCAAAAATATCCTTTATATCCTTCTCAAAAGCATTCGTTACGATCCCAACATTTAACCCCATATTCGTAAGCGCCATTAAGGTGGGCTCAGCGTCAGAATAAGATTCCACATCGGCATTATCCCACCATTCATCAACAAGCGCCCTAGCGAGAAAATTTATATTCTCACAAACCTTCAAACGCTCTAAGATAATAGTGTTCCATTTAATCCAGAACTCGTAGTAGGGAAGCCTGTAATCTTCCTGCCATATCATCATTTCAGCGGCTCTGTGCGCTAATGCTATGTCTTTTATAGTTCTCTCTACTCCATGCTTGTCCAATATTCTCTTTATGATCTCTGGCGGAGAAGCGGTCTTAACCAGCGTGCCGCCTAAATCAAAGAGAACGGCTTTTAAACTCATTTTTCCTCGCTGAACCATACTTTTAAGAATCGTTTATATGCAAATTAAAATATCTTTTCATGAAACGAAATCTTTCGTATTTAAACGTGAGATGAACTGGAATTGTTAACTCTAGTATTGGCTGAATCAGCGCTTGAAACTATACCAAGGGGGCTCTGGAGCAACCCAATTATTAAACGCTTCTCCAAGCGTAAAAGAAAACATCCAAAATTCATAATCCTTGATAGATCCTACCATCACCATGCCATGAAGAACATGGAAAACAGCATGAAGCGCGGCAGACCAGACATAGTACATTTTAGCCTCCTAGAAGCTCTAGGCTCACCGTTAAATAAAGAAGGGCTTCTAAGAATTTACATACACACTATAAGCGACTACGTTATTTCAGTCTCGCCGGAAACAAGACTGCCAAAAAACTTTAACCGGTTTATAGGATTAATGGAAGACCTCTTTGAGCATAGAAAGGTTCCGCCTAAGGGTAAACCACTATTAACACTCGAGAAAAAAACGCTACCAGATCTCATAAGCGACTTAGAGCCTACATTTGTTATTTTATTTGATAAAGCTGGTGAAGCAAAAACTTTTGAGGAAATAACATTAAGTCTCATAAAACAGGAAAGCCCCCTAATAATTATTGGCGGCTTCCCGCATGGCAAGTTCAGCGAATCAACGTTGAAACTGGCGGATGAAATTGCATGTATAGATCCGGAGACTTTGGAAGCATGGACAGTTGTCTCGCGTATGATATATGAGTATGAAAGAGTCTTATCGATTCCAAAGAAAAGACTTGAGAAATTAATTTAAAGATTAAATGATTTTAGAGTCCCCTTTAGGGTTAATGCCACTTCCAAACTCTTCTATCCATTAGAACCTCTGGAAGTACGAAGAGCCCCCAACTCGCCACGCCCATAACGTACGCGAGGTCTACTAGAGTTAAAGCCGTTAAATGGAATAGCTGTTGAGTTACTGGTATATAAGTTATCCCAAGGGTTAATGCCATTGAGACCAAGTCCGCCATCACAAAAAACCTATTTTGGAATGCTCTCTTTCCCATTCTCCAAACACTATGCTTCTCCGAACGACAATTCCAAACGACAAATAGCTCAAACATTGCCGCCTGCACAAAAGCGGTCGTAGTAGCCTCAATATACGTTAACCTCCTTGCATTCTCATCTATTCCCCATGGAAAGTTCCATGGATGGGAGGGCCACACATAATATTCCAAGCAGAAAACAAGTATTGTTCCAGATGCTTGCAGTAGAAAGGATGCTATAATAAATGCCCCCATCCCATGAAGGATTCCCTCTTCAGGTTTGCGGGGCGGCCTATCCATGACATCTACATCTGAAGGATCGGTTGCAAGCGCTATGGCTGGACCCCCGTCAGTCACTAGATTTATCCATAATATCATTGCTGGTAAAAGAGGAAGGGGAAACATCTCCGGTCCAAATATTCCGCCTAGAATTGCGAATGTTCCTATAACTAGTAGTTCATCAAAGTTGCAAGCAAGCAAGAACCTTGCATACTTCCTTATATTATCATATATTACTCTGCCCTGTTCAACCGCCTTAACTATGGTTGCAAAGTTATCATCAAGTAAAATTAGGTCTGAGGCTTCTCTTGTAACATCTGTTCCACTTATACCCATAGCCACGCCGACGTCGGCTGCTTTCACGGCCGGTGCATCATTAACACCGTCACCAGTCATAGCAACTATATGACCCCTCTTCTTTAAGGCATTAACGATTCTTAATTTGTGCTCTGGTGAAACTCTAGCATAAACGGCTACTTTCTCCACTATCTCCTCAAATTCTCTGTCACTCAATCTATCTAGTTCTACGCCTGTTAGAACTATATCCCCCTCATTAAAGATTCCTACCTCTTTTGCTACTGCTACAGCTGTAAGTTTGTGATCGCCCGTTATCATAACGGTCTTTATTCCGGCTTTCTGACAAAGTCTATTAGCCTCTATCGCCTCTTCACGAGGAGGATCAATCATTCCTTGCATCCCAACGAAAATCATTTCATTCTCGACGGTTTTAGCGTCATACTTATTTTCATTTTCCGGCAGCCTCTTATATGCCATAGCAAGAACTCTTAGAGCGTTCTCAGCCATTTTTTCGTTAATCTTGATTATTTCTGCCCTTTTCTCATCAGTTAATCTTACCTCTTTATCATCTTCAATAACGTATCCACATTTTTCTAGAACAACTTCAGGTGCTCCCTTCATATAAGCGTGGATTTCACCATCCGGCATTTTATGAATTGTGGTCATACATTTCCTTTCCGAGGAGAATGGTATTTCGCCAATACGTGGATATTTTTTTTCTAGCTCCTCCTTTTGAAGCCCAGCTTTACCAGCAGCAACAATCAATGCTCCCTCAGTTGGGTCTCCAAAAATCTCCCATGCATTGCCCTGATCATTTTTTCTCAGGCTAGCATTATTACAAAGAGCTCCTATTTTCAATAGAAATTTAACATT
>JAGTRH010000219.1 GCA_018396795.1 Candidatus Bathyarchaeota archaeon | reverse complement strand
CGGTCCAGCCGGAAAATCGATGGGCACATCTCGTGAAACAATGCTTTTAGCGGCTAAAACATACTGGTTTCCAGGGCCAACTATCTTTTCAACAGGTTTTATCGTTTCCGTCCCGTAAGCTAGGGCTGCGATGGCTTGTACCCCTCCAACCATATAAACTTCATCCGCTCCGCAAATGTCCGCTGCCACAAGGGTTAAGGGGTTAACTTCGCCATTACTTCTAGGCGGTGAACAAACGGCGATTCTAGATACGCCGGCAACCTTCGCTGGCACAACAGTCATAGCAACCGTGCTTGGATACGCTGCTTTCCCACCAGGTATATAACACCCTACGCTTCTAATTGGGCGATACTCCCTGCGAATTTCCACATGATCTTCATCCTTATACTCAAAGAGGACACGTGTTAAAATGCTCCTCTCAAGCCTTTCAACCCTATCCTTCATAAGTTTTATTGCCGATATCTCCTCCTCTCCGACCTTACTATAAGCTTCCTCGATCACTTTTTTGCTTACTCTTAAATGCTCAGGAGAAAGCTTTACACCGTCAAACTTTGCAGTTAAATCTACAAGAGCGGAGTCTCCCCGTTTCCTAACATCTCTAATTATGGCCTCGACGTAGTTTAATAGATCTTCATTTAATCCTCTAGTGTTAGGCCACCTAACTCCTAATGTCTCTTCACGGGCTTCGCGGAGTCTAAAGATTTTTATCGGCATATTCAGATCTCCTTCTCCTTTTCGTTGGATACTATCTCCTCTAAAGGGAGAACCTGCCTAGGCTCGTATACAACCAGCCCTTGCGCAAGCCTTCTAAGAACTGGAAGAATTTCTAGAAACTGGTCTTTATCTATCACGGTATTCACTGAGTACCAGTCTTTGTCTGATAATGGGGCGATGGTGGGCTTCTTAAGCGCTGGCAGCTTTTCTAACAGCTTAGGAAGGTGATCCTTATACACGTTCATAAATATGTGCAGCTTCTTCCTTCCGTCAACAACACCTTTCAGAAGCGTTAATACGTCATATATTTTTTCGCGTTTCTCCGGATCTTTCAAAGAATTTTTGTTGGCTATAAGTATAGCCGTGGACTCCATTACTATTTCAATTGGCTTTAAATTATTCTGTTCCAAAGACTCACCAGTCTCTATGACGTCTATTATGGCATCAGCATTTTCAGGAGGTTTAGCCTCCGTTGCTCCAAAAGAAAGATATATGGCAACTTGATTATTCTCTCCTCTTTTCCACCAAGGTGTAACCATTAAAGGCTCCTTTCCACCGTCAAGCCTTCTATCAGCGCGATTGCCCATTAAGAATTCAGACGAAACATTCAAGTATTCGGTTGATACCCTAAGGTTCCTTCCTTCACGGCGGAACTCCTCTAAAAGGCTAGACAAATTATTTATGTGGGTCCAAGCCTTCGGCACGGCTAATGCAAGTTTAACCCTCGCATATTCAAGGTTCAACAAGACCTCGACGTCTGCGCGTGTCTCACATAACCAGTCAAGCCCCGTTATGCCCACATCATGCAGGCCTTCGCTGACAAATATAGGGATCTCCTGTGGTCTAAGAACCTTTAAATCGATTTTTGGGTCATTTATTGCCGGTCTGTATGTGCGCTCCTCACCAGATATTACGTATCCAGCCCGCTCTAAAATGCGAAATGTCCCTTCAGCTAGGTGTCCTTTGGGTATGACGAAGCTAACCTTACTCATATGGAATCCTCCTTTAAAGTGGAATAATCAAACATCGTGACCATGAATGATGAAGATGAATGGGAATTTTTTTCACGGAAGAAGCATTTGTGTTTGATGGAAGTAAATGTTAAATTTAGTGTTGATAAAAAGGCATATACATCAACGATGAACACAACCGCCTCTTATGAACGCGATCCCCCAACGCCTCTGCACCACTCAAGAATAGGCTACATTCTCACGATATAAAGTTTTCTGTAGTAGTTTAATGTTTATAAGGTTGAAGTGAACAAATTTTTCGTTAAAGTCGAAATATTCTTATTATTGCTTAAAAAAGTTGAAGTGACTGCAAAGTGAAAGTTAGGGTTTGCGTCCCAATACCGGCTAAAAACCTTTCCGACGCGTTCGTGATGATTAAAGACGCTGAGAAAAGCGGAGCAGACCTAATTGAGATGCGCCTCGACTATATGAGTCACGAAATATTGAATATAATGAATCGTTTAGAAGAAATCGTTAAACATTGCTCTGTTCCTATGATAGCAACTAATAGGGACGTTAAGCAAGGTGGCAAATGCGTGATAAGCGAAGAGCGAAGGATAGAAACTCTCATTAGAGCTGCCGAATCTGGCTTTGCATACGTAGATGTCGAGTTAACTGCGTGGCGTCTAAAAGATATAGTTGATGCTGTCAAGGCTCACGGCGCAAAAACAATAGTTTCTTTTCACGATTTCAATTCTACGCCACCTATCCGGGAGATGAAAAGAATAGTTAAAGCGCAGATCGAGGCGGGAGCCGACATCTGCAAAATTATTACAACAGCGAAGAATCTCAAAGACAGTATTAACTGCTTACTCTTTGCCAGCGAGATAAGTAAAGATGTAGAGCTAATATGCTTTGCGATGGGTAAGAAGGGCTTGCTCTCAAGGGTTCTCTCACCGCTTTTCGGCGCATCATTCACCTATGCGTCACTTAAAGAAGACTTAGAAACCGCGCCTGGACAAATATCCATAAGGAACCTGAAGGAAATCTATGGGAGGCTCGGTGTTCAATCATGAAAATCACTGGTAAAACTAGAGTCTGCGCCCTAATTGGAGATCCAGTTGAGCACTCATTAAGCCCAACAATTCAGAATGCTGCATTTCAATATTTGGGTTTAGACCTCGTTTATACGGCTTTTAATGTTCGGGATGGGCAGATTAGAGACGCCATTTTAGGCGTCAGGGCTCTCGGCATTTACGGCTTAAATGTAACAATGCCTCATAAAATAAGCATAATCGGATACCTTGACGAGTTGGATGAGACGTCTAGAAGGGTTGGCTCAGTAAACACTGTTCTCAATAAAAACGGGTGGCTCATCGGTTATACGACGGATGGCATAGGGCTCTTAAACGCCTTAAGATACGCGGGAGTTAACCCGTTAGGAAGAAAG
>JAGTRH010000022.1:11440-11748 GCA_018396795.1 Candidatus Bathyarchaeota archaeon | reverse complement strand
GATCAACTGTATCTATTAGCGCCGTCTTTTCGCTTCCCACTACAAGATAAGCATTATAGCTTGTTCCGTCTGGAAGCGGAATTAATTCATCAAAAAGACGCCTATCCCAGTCTATTGCTCCAACCCAGTAAACCCCATCCCTCAAAACTCGAGATTTCATCTGCTTCCTCTCCTACAAACGTTACTCGCTTTTCAACATGATTTCATCATTTTTTCACTTTTACAAAATTATGCATTTTTCTCGATTTATGTTTTATTTTCTTGTGACCGTAAACCAGTAATGAATAAATATTTAGGAAATAGTTTTT
>JAGTRH010000022.1:10155-11430 GCA_018396795.1 Candidatus Bathyarchaeota archaeon | reverse complement strand
TCTGATGTTGAGCACGTTGGTTGAAGGTTTTGCGCAAAATAGAGTTGACAACACTGGAAGATTTGCCCACGAGAATTGAGAATATTAGGGTCAGTTTTGAGAGGCTTTACGGCACAAAATTGGGCGTTGAATTTAGACCATTGCCTATTAAATCACTCTGTCCCACTGAAAATTTTCTTGAGAGAGATAAGCTCGCTCTCATCTTCATGAAGATTGTGAACGAGGGTTACAGAGTTCCGATAATATCCGTCAGAAAAGGTGGTGAATACTACATTGTGGATGGGCATCACAGGTCATATATTTTAGCGAAGATGATGGAAGAGATGGTTGAATCTTATGTGTTGCGTTTCCCGGAAGAGGTTAGCTATAGAGCCCCCCCAAAGAGGTCTATAGAAAATCTGCTAATAATAGACCCCGCGCCGATTGACGATCTGATCTTGAAGGCATGGAGTCAGATAATTACGCTACTAAGATATTATGAGGCTATCTACAATGTGTCATTCTATATGAGAGTTGAGAATATACCGATTGAAAATATTGTTCCAACGCAACCACAAGTGAGCAAAAGGCAGATTATCTCGATAAGTAAATTGCTTGTTCCAATAGTGTGTGTTAAGTACGAGGGGAAATATTATGTTTTAGATGGGCACGCAAGAACATTAAGAGCTAAAGAGATTGGTTTAAGATTTATTAAAGCCATACTTCTAATTCCAAAGGCAAGCGTAGAATATGGTATAGTTAGAACTGTTGAAAGGTTAGGTCTAAAAAATATTAACGACATAAAAATCGTCGAGTAGACGAGTTTAATGCATAGAGTTTTTGTACACATTAATTTTTTATTTTTCATTTGATTACTTTCTTTTTGGAGAAGCTGGTATTAATGGGTGTGGATTTAAGTGATTTAGTCCCAAAAGTGCCAACCGATCTAAGTAATCTTAGCGGCAAGATCGTGGCTATAGACGCCTACAATGCATTGTATCAGTTTTTAGCAATAATTAGACAACCTGATGGAACCCCTCTTATGGATCATTCTGGAAGGATTACGAGCCACTTAAGCGGTTTATTCTATAGAACATGTAATCTGCTTGAGTTGGGAATAAAACCCATATACATTTTTGATGGAAAGCCGCCAGCACTTAAAGAGGCTGAAATTAAAAGTAGAATGAAGGTAAAGGAGGAGGCCATAAAAAAATATGAGGTTGCTTTAAGGGAAGGGAAAATCGAGGAGGCGCGCAAATACGCGCAAATGACATCGCACTTAAAGGATTACATGTC
>JAGTRH010000022.1:2258-10129 GCA_018396795.1 Candidatus Bathyarchaeota archaeon | reverse complement strand
AGCACCTATTAACGCTTATGGGCGTGCCTTGGGTTCAAGCTCCATCTGAGGGCGAAGCTCAAGCGGCGCATCTAGCTAGAAAGGGAGATGCAAACTTTTGCGCGAGTCAAGACTATGATAGCTTACTTTTTGGAGCACCATACTTGCTTAGAAACCTAACAATCTCAGGCAGGAGAAAACTTCCCCGAAAGGATGTGTATGTTGAGATTACTCCTGAGATAATCGAGTTAAATCGCGTCCTAAAAGAGTTAGGTATTACTCGTGAGCAATTAATTGATATTGGTATACTCATCGGGACGGACTTTAATCCTGAAGGTGTTAAAGGTATAGGTCCTAAAAGCGCCCTTAAGCTTATAAAAACATATGGGAGTCTAGAGAATGCTCTGCCATCAATAAAAAATGCTGAATTTCCTGTTGAGCCAGCAAAAATAAGGGAAATCTTTCTGTACCCGGATGTCACAGATAATTACGAGATAGAGTGGAAGGAGCCTGATATCGATGGCATAATCGTTTTTCTTTGCGGTGAGAAAGATTTCTCTGAGGATCGAGTGCGAAAAGCCGTGGAAAAAGCAATTGAAGGCATTAAGAAGGCTAGAAGTAAAAGAACTTTGGAGGCATGGTTCTAAAAATAATATGTTTATGAAAAGTTAAGTATTAGTTTGAAGACATTAATCAACCCGATAAATCTAAAAATTCCAGTCACTCACTAAAGGACATAAAAGGGGATGTGTAAGTAGTGGATCTACGCGAAAATGAGAGGATAACCCTTATTGCTCTAAAGAAAGCTGGTGGAAAAGCGATGCTTGATAGGCTTGCTGAGATAAGCGGCTTAACACATGCAGCCATTATGCGAGCGGTTCTATCACTTGAATCAAAAAATCTTATAAAGATTCACGAGAGAAAAGCAACTCGGTTCTCACTTAATAAAGAGGGTAAAAAGTATGCTGAGGACAAGTTGCCTGAGAGACGACTGATTGAAGCCCTAATTGCTATGGGTGGTGAAGCCTCGATAAAAGATTTGTTAGAAACTGCCTCTATAAATAGTGAAATCTCAGCTATAGCGCTGGGTTGGCTTTCACGAAAAGGTTGGGCGAAAATAGACACAAGTGAGCAGAAGGTTAAGATTTTAAGGAAGCCGGGAACTGGAGTTGACGAAAGACTTTTGTCCATGCTCAAAGTATCTGGGGCTTTAACTCTTGAGGATCTCGATGACGAGCTAAAAGAAGCCTTTAAAATGCTTAAGGGAAGAAAAATACTCGAGATTCGTGAGGAAACAATTAGAGAGGTTGAATTAACAGATAAGGGATGGAGTTTGCTTAAGAGAGGTATAGAGTTACTTGAAGAGGTAACGCAACTAACGCCGGAGCTAATAATTACTGGTAAATGGCGTGAAAAAAGGGTTCTAAAATATGACATTAGAGCCCCGGCGCCTAGAATTTGGCCGGGCAAAAAACATCCTTACCTGAGGTTTCTGGACGAGATGCGGGAGAAACTCGTAGCCTTAGGATTTAAGGAAATGAATGGCCCAATAGTCGAATTAAGTTTCTTTAATTGTGATGGATTATATATGCCCCAAGACCACCCGGCTAGAGAAATACATGATATGTACCTAATTAAAGAACCAGAATATGGTGATCTATCTCCTTATATAAAGTTCCTTGAGCAAGTTAAGGAAACACATGAATGCGGGTGGAAGACTGGCTCTAGGGGTTGGGGCTACACATTCTCGCTTCTTATGGCGGCTAGGCTAATACTGCGCAGTCACACTACAGCTGTAAGCGTAAGAACATTAATAAGCGAAGATATTGAGATTCCGGGGAAATATTTTGCAATTGCACGTTGCTATAGGCCGGAACTTGTCGACAGAACGCATTTAAGCGAGTTCAATCAAGTTGAGGGCATAGTCGTCGGCGAAGACCTAACATTACGCGATCTATTAGGAGTACTTGAACGGTTTGCAATAGACATAGCTGGAGCAGACAAGATTAAGTTTAAACCCGATTATTTCCCCTTCACTGAGCCAAGCGTCGAATTATCCGCGTACAAGGAAGGTTATGGTTGGATGGAGTTCGGCGGTTCAGGAATCTTTCGTCCAGAAGTGACGTTGCCACTGGGCATCAATGTTCCGGTCTTAGCTTGGGGTTTAGGTGTCGATCGCCTATTCATGATGAAGGCTGGCTTAAACGATATACGCTACCTTTTCACTCACGACCTTAATTGGCTCAGAAGAAAGGAGATGATATAATATATGCCAACAATCGAGGTTGAACGCGAGGATTTAGAGTCTCTTCTAGGAATAGAATTGCCCACAAACTTTGAGGAACTTAATGAGATATTGTCTTTTATAAAGGGTGAAATAAAACATGTTGACGATAGGGAGATTCACATAGATGTTAAGGACAGTAATCGTGCTGACATATGGAGCGTTGAAGGGATAGCGCGTACTTTAAAAGGCATATTGAATATGGAGAGGGGTCTTAAACAATATGAAGTTATAGGGGGATCTGGTGTTGAGGTTGCCGTTGATTCACGTCTAAAGAATATACGCCCTTATATTGCTTGCGCTGTTGTTAAAGGTGTAAGGTTAAGTGATGCTGCCATACGGCACATAATGCGCTTCCAAGACAAAATGGATCAAACTTATGGACGTGGTAGGCGTAGAACGTCGATAGGATTATACGACTTTGATTTAGTTATGCCACCATTACGTTATACGGTTTCCAGACCGGATGAAACGAGATTTGTTCCATTGGGGTTCGACGAAGAACTAACGCTAGATGAGATACTTGAAAAGCATCCTAAAGGAGTAGAGTATGGTCATATAGTTAAGCAGTTTGACGTTTGGCCTATTTTTATAGACTCAAGAAGTAAAGTATTATCATTCCCGCCCATAATAAACTCAAATGATTTAGGGAAGGTAACTATTGGGACAAGAAATATTCTTGTTGAGGTAACCGGCTCATCATTTAAGACGGTCATGTATACTCTAACAAACATTATTCTAGCCCTTGCGGATAGGGGAGGAAAAATTTATTCAGCTAGGATACATTACCCTTACGAAAATCTAGGGGAAGTTATAACACCAGATCTAAAAACCGAGAAGATGCACATCAGCCTCAATTACGTAAGGAAGATTGTGGGGATCTCTCTAAGCCTCAATGAGGTTATAGATCTTTTAGAGAGGTCAAGATATGGAGTTTCGGAGATTGCGGGCGACGAGATCGTCGTAGAGATACCATGCTACAGATCGGATATAATGCACCCGATAGATATAGTTGAGGATATAGCCATAGCCTACGACTTAAATAGAATGAAACCAAGATGGCCCCAAATATCAACAGTTGGCGGGCTTTCGCGTAAAACTCAGCTACGCAATCTCATTAGGGAGCTCATGGTTGGCCTAGGATATCAGGAGGTTTTAACATTCACCCTAACAAACCCCGATATCCTTTTTGATAAAATGAATATATCGCCTAAGAAAGTTGTTGAGGTGGCAAATCCGAAGGTTTCCTCAATGACATGCTTGAGAAATTGGCTGCTACCTAGTCTCATGGAGTTCCTAAGCCACAATACGCATGTCGAGTATCCGCAAAGAATTTTTGAAGTTGGCTATTGCGTTATACATGATGAAACCCAACCTAATAAGACTAGAGATATCGAAAAGATAGCATGTGTGACAATACACTCAGAAGCCGGGTTCTCGGAGATTAAATCCGTACTCAGCGTATTACTTTCAAATCTAGGGCTTAAATATGATTTAGAGGAAGTAAACCATGGAAGCTTCATTGAGGGACGTGTTGGAAAAATAATTGTAGAGGGCATGGAGGCTGGTTTAGTGGGTGAGATACATCCGCAAGTTCTCCAAAATTGGAATTTAGAAAATCCAGCAGCAGCTCTCGAGATTGATCTCAATGAAATATGGCGTCTCCTAAAATAGATAGAAAGCGTTAAACCCTAAATTGAGAGTAAAGTTTATCTTATTTTTTCTCGCTTTTATCTTTAGCGATGATACGAGCTTTAATCCCGCCGGAACACCCTCCTCGGGCCCGCAGAGACGGACTCAACCGAGAGGGGCGGAAAATTGCCCTTCAATGAGGGTGAGTTTACCCAGATGCGGGACACGGCGGGCGTGGGCGCTAAAGATTCCACGTATGAGAGAGCCCAACTGAGAGGAGCGGAGCCCGCTCGTCTGTGAGGTTGGGTGTTAGTTACGTGGAACACAAAGCGCCCACGATAAACTCAATGCTTAGCTTTTAGATAAGGAATCCACTTAAGTTCAAATTTACTAATTATGACAAAAATGAATTATAAGCGTTTAAAACCCCAGAATACTATAAAATATTGTTGTCCAGTCAAAAAGATTTTGTTTTGCCTAAGTTTCCCAACTGCATCCATAAGATTACTAATAATTTTTCCGGCTTAAAATAATACAAACTGTGCTTATTTAACCACTTAACAATCCATATCTTTACAGATGCTGTTATTAAATAATTAGGAAAAATTTATAAATGCTTATCTTCAAGATAACGCCGGGGATGATATATCTTGTTTGAGTATAAGTTATTTAAAGAGCCGCCGACAGAGTTCAGGGGCGTACCATTTTGGTCGATCAATGATAGACTTGATCCACAGGAAGTTGCGCGACAAATCACTTTATTAGACAGCGGTGGATATGGAGGCGTTTTCTTTCATGCTAGAGAGGGATTGGCTACACCATTCTTAAGTGAAGAATGGTTCAAAGCTTTTAGGGCGGCAGTTGATGAGGCTAAGAAGCGAGGCATGTATGTGTGGATATACGACGAACTTTGTTGGCCCTCAGGTTTTGCTGGCGGGATTATCCCAGCTTTAGGGCCTAAGTATAGAGCTAAAGCCTTACTGATGGTTCCTAGTGAAGTGGCATATTGCGGTGAGGAGGTTATAGCCACCTTTAAATTTAAGCTTAATTCTGAAGGTTTACCGTGCAGCTATGAGGTTGCTAAGCCAGGCGAGAAGAGTGGAGACTACCTATATCTGTCTTTTATAACCTACGTAGCTCCTCCAGGTGAAACATGGTTTAACGGCATAAGCTACGTTGACTTATTGAGTTCAGAGGTTGTTGAGAAGTTTCTCGAAGTAGCATATGCACCTTATGTGGAGCGCTTTAGTGATGAGATTGGTAAAAGTATTCCAGGAGTATTCACAGATGAACCTAACATATCAAGCAGCAGACCAAGATTATTTGGCCCTGGAGACGTAATTCCACCTAGAGGTCCAAGATTTCCCATATTGGCTATACCATGGACTGATAGGCTTATTGAGCGCTTCGAGAGTATGTATGGTTATAATATTGTAGATAGATTGCCAGAATTGTTCTTTGATATTGGGAATTATCTAAAGACCCGTTATGACTTCTGGAGGACAATAACTATTTTATTCTTGGAAGCATTTTCTAAGCAGATTCATGACTGGTGTGAAAGGCATAGATTAAAGTTTACTGGGCATTACCTAGCGGAAGATAACCTTCTCAGTCAATTAATATGTGGCGGTGCGGTGATGCCTCACTATGAGTACCAGCATGTGCCCGGTATAGACCATTTAGGAATGCACATTTGGGGCACTCTGCTCACAGTTAAGCAAGTTTCAAGCGTTGCAAATCAACTTGGGAGAGAGAGGGTTTTATGCGAAACATACGGATGCACAGGTAACTATCCGTCATTTGCGGATAGAAAGTGGATTGGAGACTGGCTTTACGTTATGGGAGTTAACCTCCTAAATCACCATCTGGTTCCATACTCCATGCGTGGTAGAAGAAAAAGGGATTATGGACTTAACTTTCACTGGAGTCAACCATGGTGGAGGTACAATAGAATTATAGAGGATTACTTTGCGAGATTGAGCTATGTGCTCTCAAGAGGAAAACGTGCAGTTAACGTGTTAGTTATTCATCCAATCGGTAGTGCATGGGCAACATTCACACCCCTAAATCCAACTAAAGTAAAAGAATTAGACGAGCGTTTCAACAAACTGCTTAGGGCACTACTATCAGCACACGTAGATTTTGATCTTGGAGATGAATTATTAATGACAAAGTATGGTAGAGTTGAAGGTGGAAAATTATATGTTGGCAGAATCGCTTATGATGCTGTTATAATACCATCATGTGTATCCTTAGCGGAGAACACTGTCAAATTATTGTATAAGTTTGCCGAGGTTGGTGGAAAACTAGTAGCTGTGGCGCCAACACCATTCCTAGTTGATGGAGAGCAAAAAGAATCCATAAAAGATTTACTAGATAAAGCGTTTTTAGTTGATAAACTGGATTCAGTTGCTGTAGCGTCCGCTCTCAAAGATGTTCCAAAACTTATCATTATAGAAGGAGATTATGTGGGAGATGTCCTCTACCACCTAAGACGCGATGATGAAAGCAACGCTCTTATACTCTTCTTAACCAACACTAGTAAAGAAAACATCCATAATCTGAAACTAACTTTAGACGGTTCATTTAATATCGAGATTTGGGACCCAATAAGTGGGGAAAGGAAAGATTATCCTCGGGAAATTAGTTGTGGAAAGACATCATGGGACGTAAGTTTGGAGCCTATAGGTTCAGCTCTCTTCATTATTAGACCAGAAGGATGCGAAACTAGGTTGTCAGGAGAAGAACTCGTTAAAGTTTGCGAAACTCCTTTATCTGGTCCATGGAGAATTAAAAGACTGAATCCGAATATTCTTGTTTTAGATTACTGCAGATACCGCATAAAGGGCGCTTGGAGCGAACTCATGCCTGTTTGGAGAGCGCATAACTCTATAGTGCAAAATGGGCTTGGCACAAAGTTTTCAGTTAGGTTCGAATTTGAGTCTGATATCGACTTTAATGAAAGAAGTTTATATCTGGTTATTGAGAGACCCGAATTCTTCAAAATAACTGTAAATGGCGTAAAAGTTGAATCTAAGGCGAGCGAATTCTGGCTTGACTGGAACTTCCCAATGATTGATATTTCGGGTTTAATAGGCAGGGGGATAAATACAATAGAGCTGGAGGGAGTCGTTGATCTAGAGCCTGAATTAGAAACTATTTATCTTCTAGGCGACTTCGGAGTTAAGGTTGGCACCAACGGGTCCTCTAAAATAGTTGATGAACAATTTAATGTAGACCTTGGAGACCTTTGCAAAGTAGGTTATCCCTTCTATGCCGGCGAGATGGAACTCAGCAAGAATATAAACCTGGACGTACCTGAAGGTGCCAAAGTCATCCTTCAACTTGAGGAGCTTAATTCGTCTCTTGCCTCAATATATGTAAACAATAAAGAGGCTGGAAAGGCGATATTGCCGCCCTACAACGTAGAGATCACTAATCTTTTAAAATCGGGCGAAAACGAAATAAAAGTTCTGCTCGTTGGAAACCTAAGGAATGCACTAGGTCCTCTTCACCATAAGATGAGGGACCCGCAGTTTATAGGTCCAGAAACATTTAGGGATCCAATGCAATGGACTGATGAATATATGCTGAGACCTTTTGGAATGAAAAACGTCAAGATCTCGATGTTTAAGCGGAAAAATGAAAGGAAATAATAAAGATATTTTTCTTTTTTCTTCTCTACTAGAAAGGAATAAAATCCTTAATTTTTCTAGCGAAATTATCCGCATCTTTTTTTGTTCTGAAAGTTGTCTTTATTGCCACGCCCTTTGGTGATATTCTTCTCAATATATATTCTACTTTTTCTGGTGGAATGTATGGTATTTGAATTAATTTACCTTTTTCTTGTATCTTCTTATAAAGAGGTATCCAACAATCGGATCCACAATCTGGGTTTCCTTCCCCAGGTATCCACTGAATACAGTCGAGATCTGGTATATTTAGTAGGTCATTAAGGTGGTTTAGTTCTAATGGA
>JAGTRH010000022.1:0-2248 GCA_018396795.1 Candidatus Bathyarchaeota archaeon | reverse complement strand
CTTCGACGATTAATGGATATACAAATTCTCTGAACATTCTCGGTGACAAGTAGACTATTGTATCACATTGCAGGACAAAATGTTTTTTATAGCTCCATATGTCCGCCCATGTAGAATATCCATTCTCTGAAACACTCATTAACTCACATAATTCCTCGTAATATTTGAAGAATAAATCATGGATTCTGTCTAAAGCTCTTTTTAATCTGTGCTTTTCAAAGAACATATCCTTTAGAATTCTAGTGGGGTAATCTCCCCTGAGTTGCCCTGTTACCGTTACTGGATCAAGCAGATCTGTAAATGAAATAATTGCTTTTTCTTTACATTTAACCTTAGAGGCTTCATATGCTAGGCAAGTATACTTCCACCAACTATTATCAGGGTTAAAATCAACCTCCCTTATCTCATCTAAACTAAAGTTCCCTTGAAACCAAGCCGTGTTAACTCTTTCATCAAACCTTAGTTCCGCCCCTAAGTAAGCTGAGAGAACACCAGGCCCAAGATTGATCCAAACATTTGGATATGCTTCCATAAAAAATTCTGTTTTAGAGAATTGTTTAAGAATTCTATCTAAAGCCATGTTAACATCAGGATAGTATCTCAGAAAGGCCCATGAATCCACAGGAGTATAATCTTCATCTTTTGGTGAAATAAATTGTATTAAGGGGCGGCCAAGTTTCCTCTCCCACCAATCTTCAAAAATTCCCTTAATATTGTTCCAATCTTCCTTATATAGCATATTATTTTTCACAATAGGTGGAAACTGGAGACTTATATTTAAATCTTAATTCATAAAGATAAAATGCGAATATAAAAAGGCTAAAAACAGTAAAATGTTAGGAGATATATATGAAAGAAAATTTAGTCATTTTACTGGGAATTATTGGGCCCCTAATAGCATACGCATCAATAGGTCTATCAATCTACTTATCACCATCCTTCAATTGGTATAAGAATGCACTTAGCGATCTTGGGCACGCGCAAAAAAGCAATGTTGCCCCTATATTTAACTCCGGATTACTAATATCTGGGTTTCTGATAGCAATCTATTCTGTTAAGTCCCTAATCAATTATGCTAAATATACAGGTCTATCACTGATATTCTCATCCCTAATGCTGCAAGCTGTAGCTGCATTTGACGAAATATACGGTCGAATTCACTTCGTGGTATCTGTATTGTTTTTTGTTTCAACAGGCGCAGCTTGCATAATCTACTTTTTAGAGAAGAAGTCAACTGTGGCCATAGTATCCTTTCTGGTAGGGTTAGCATCTTGGTTGTTGTATTGGACTAATGCATATGAAGCAGGTGTCGCGGTACCTGAGTTTATATCCGCTGTTGCTGTCACAGTATGCTTAATCCAATCTTCCCTAAAGATGCTGAAGTATAAAG
Organism: Candidatus Bathyarchaeota archaeon; assembly: GCA_018396795.1. The sequence continues at coordinate 858 of JAGTRH010000022.1, read as the reverse complement.
TAGATGAAAAACCCTCTAGAGAAAATAAAATGTGAAATAATGATTATGTTAAAGAGCTATTGTTAGAAGATGATGTAAATACTCTTTGGTGCATGTTTTGTATGGTTCTTTATCATAATGAAATAATGCCTAAATGGCTCTTAATAGTGCTAACTGTAATTAGCATATTTCTTATAATTACAACTGTGAGGCTGGCGTTTATCCCGACTAAAATTGGTGCGTTCAGCCTGCTATCTTTACATGTAAATTTCATAGGTTAATTCTGGAAAAGAATTTTTAATTTAACCTTTAAAATTATTGCTAAAGGTGATTGAGATGGTTGATGTAGCTAGTTTTGGTGAACCGATGGTTGAGTTCTGTGCAACTGATATAGGCAAGCTTAAAGATGTTCAGGTGTTTAAGAGAGGTTGGGGTGGGGATACATCGAATTTTATAGTCTCTGTTGCTAGATTGGGTGGCAAAGCGGGATACATTTGTCGCATTGGAGATGACGAGTTTGGTGAATCATTTCTTGAACTGTGGGGTAACGAGGGTATAGATACCTCTCAAGTTGTGATCGAGAAAGGTGGTTTCACGGCAGTGTATTTTATATCACTTTTACCTGGCGGTGGTCATGATTTCACATATTTCCGTAAAGGTTCGGCTGCAAGTCATTACTCGCCATCAGATCTAAATCCGAAATATTTAAGTGACCTAAAAGTCTTCCATTCCAGCGGTATATCAATGGCAATAAGTGAGAGTTGTAGAGAAACTGTTCTCAAAGCAGCGGATATCGTGAATGAGCATGGTGGACTCTTCAGTTTTGATTTGAATTTTAGACCTAGACTTTGGTCTCCACAATATGCCAAATCATATATT
>JAGTRH010000218.1 GCA_018396795.1 Candidatus Bathyarchaeota archaeon | reverse complement strand
ACACGAGTTTGATGCCTAGCTTTAGTATTGAGGATTTTAAGAGGATTTCAGGTAGAGATCTAACTATTGTCTCAAGGAGAAATATTGAGGATGAGGATGGTGCATTGATTCTTGATAAGGCTAAATGTGGAAAGGTTGCCCTTCTAGTTCCAGGAGACCCACTGATTGCAACAACCCATATAGCCCTTAGAATAAAAGCTGAGAGAATGGGTATTAAGACAAGGGTGGTTCATGGTGCATCAATAGTGTCAGCCGCCATAGGTCTTTCTGGACTGCAAAATTACAGGTTTGGAAAAAGTGTGACAATTCCGTTTCCAGACAAAGGTGGGATTTCACAGACACCATACTCAGTTATAACTGAAAATAAAATGAGAAGCCTTCATACACTTTGCTTTTTAGATATTAGGGCTGAAGAAGCCAGATATATGACCGTTAAAGAAGCCTTAGAAATCCTATTAGCGTTGGAAGAATGCAACAAGCTTGGTCTTATCGAGAGAGGTGACCTTGCAGTTGGCATTGCTAGAGCTGGCTCGAAGGATGCGACCATCAAGGCTGGTTCTATAAGTGAGCTAATAAACTTTGACTTCGGCGGACCGCCACACAGCCTTATTATTCCATCTGATAATCTCCATTTCATGGAGGCTGAGGCCCTAATTACATTAGCGGATGCACCAAGATGGGTCATGGAGATGATTAAATGAATAATGTGAGCATTGGGGAGAGAGCGCGGAAATATATTATTAAAACGGATATGGTCCTTAAAAATTTAAGAGCTACGGAGAAAACGACCTCTATTGGAGGAAATCTCGTAAAGTCGGTAATTGATGAGGCAAAAAGATACTTTGAAGATGCAAAATATTACTTTGAGAGAAAAGAATATGAGGTTAGCTTGGCTTCTATTGCTTATTGTGAGGGTCTCTTAGATTCCCTGCGTATGCTAGGGCTCGTTATGTTCGAGTGGTAGGTGACGTAGAATGGAGAGGGGAGCGGGTGCGAAAAAGATCAAAGTTGTACTGGCCGAGGGAACATTTGACCTCCTTCATTATGGGCATGTGTATTACTTGACAGGTGCAAAGAGAGCTGGTGGGGAAAACTCGAGGCTAATAGTTATAGTTGCTAGGGATAAAACTGTTGAAAAGCTGAAAGGGAGAAAACCTGTAATCCCTGAGGATCAGCGTAGAGCTATTGTTGAGGCTTTGAAGGTTGTTGACGAGGCGATATTAGGGTTCGAGGAGATGGATATGGTTAGGGTTATAGAGAAAATTAAACCTGACATAATAGCTTTAGGCTACGATAAGGAAGAAATAGAAAAGAATCTAAAGAAATATATAGAAGAGAAGAAACTTGGCATAGAAGTTATCAGGATAGGCCGCTTTGAGGGAAAGGAGCCTATTAGCTCATCTGATATTAGGAGGAAGATAATCGAGGAATATCAGAGCCAAAGTAACCTTAATAAGTGGGCAAACAATATCATAAGTAAAACTTTGTGAATACAGATTTTTAACAGCATTCTTTAAAAAAATTACAGCAAACAAAACGGCTTAAAGGCCTAAAAAAGCTAGAAGATTGAGATTTATTTAGACGCGTCTTAGGTTATCTAACAACCACGTAGATTCGAGCATATTAAGAAGGATTATAACACTTCTACTGCCTTCTTCTTTCGATGGTAGAAGGTGTCATAAATGTCAAAGTTCACTAAGAATTGGGAGGAGCCTAAAACCGGGATAAAATCCCTAATTAAACCCGACGCCCCATTGAGGCAGAAGATTGAATTAGCTGCTAGACGAGTTGAGGCGCAAATCCAGTACTTGAATGGCGCAATACACTTACTAACTGATAGGGATAAGGCGCTCTTCCAAAAGGTTGTTGACGCTTACTCTAGGCATGAAATGCAGAGAGCAAGCGTTTACGCGAATGAGCTTGCAGAGATTAGGAAGATGACAAACTTCATGATGAACGCTGAGTTAGCTCTAGAGAGGGTTGCGTTGAGACTTAGAACAGTCACGCAGCTGGGCAATGTTGCCGCAGCTTTAGCGCCGATTAGTAAGGTCCTCCAGAGTATACGTACAGGTGTGGCTGGTGTATTCCCTGGAGCTGAGCGTGAGCTCGGTGAGATAAGCATGATGCTTGATGAGATAATGATTGAGGCAAGTCAGACAACTGGTATGGCGCCGGACTTTGAGGTTGCGAGCGAGGAAGCCCAAAAGATTCTGAACGAGGCCGCAATAGTTGCCGAGCAAAGAATGAAAGAGAGGTTCCCGGAGCTACCTGCATTGAGGGCGCCATCTGAGGAGCTAGGTGAACTTAAGTAACAAATTTTCGGCGTATCTTCCCTTCCCTTTTTTGCAGTCTGCTACATTAATTCATGATTAAGGCAAACGTTAAATTTGCGTATCGCTTAAAAACTAGGAATACTATTTTCACCTTTAAGGCGCGCTTAAATGAGAGTAGGCTTTCACGTGTCAATATACGGTTCTGTTGACAGGGCTGTTGATAGGGCGCTGGAGATTGGATGTAACACGCTTCAGATATTCACAAGAAACCCACGTGGTTGGACTGCTAGACCACTAAGAGACGAAGAAGTTCAAGCCTTCATAATTAAGGTTGAAGGAAATGATGTTAGGCCTGTTTTCAGTCATATGCCATATTTGTCAAATTTAGCTTCGCCGAAAGATGAAGTGTATACAAAATCTATTGAAACGCTTATAACTGAAATGAATAGATGCGAAAGGCTCGGGATCCCTTATTTGGTGACACATCTAGGAAGCCATCTTGGATATGGCGTTAAGATGGGATTAGAGAGAATAATTAAAGCCATAGATGAAGCGTTCTCAGTTGCCGGCGATAGAGTTACTCTTCTTCTTGAAAATACGGCTGGAGCTAAAAATAGTGTAGGTGGATCGCTTACTGAGCTCCAGTATATAATTGAGCAAACAACCTATCCGGATAGGATTGGAATATGCTTTGATACATGCCATGCATTCGCAGCCGGCTACGATCTGAGAACCGAGAAGAGCATAGATGAAGTTATAAGGGAGATAGAAAAGACGGTGGGCTTGAATAGACTAAAACTAGTTCACTTAAACGACTCACGCGGCGGCTTACATGCGCATAGAGATGGCCATG
>JAGTRH010000217.1 GCA_018396795.1 Candidatus Bathyarchaeota archaeon | reverse complement strand
TGCTTACTACTATAATGTTTGAGGAACCTGACAATGTTCCAATATTTGAGATCTCTCCAAGTCCAAAAGTGTTAAGCCAAATTTTCAACGAAGATTTAACAAGCATATCTTTTGTAGGATTTATGATGCTTGGGTTATGTTGGATATTATAGATTTAGTTCTTGCGTTTTGATGTTTAAATACTCATAAGGTGAGTTCACAGATGAATTATTGGATATGCTCCTTTATTGGGAAAAATTTTAAATATAGTATCCCAGACTTTTAAAATGAAAGGAGGGAGATGATTGATTTTTGAAAGGAAAGAAAATAAGTTAATGGCGTGTGGACAGGGCGAGATTATTTCGTTTGAACCTTTTGGGGAGGATGCATTGCGATTGAGAGCAACAAGAGGTAAGGGAATTATTGAGGAAGATTGGAATTTGCTTCCGCAGAAAAATTTTCCAGCCGATATCACCGTTAATGTAAATAAGGCTACTATACGGAATGGGAAAGTTGTTGCAGAAATAAAAGGGGAGGGCGATATAAGATATCTGAATACTTCTGATGGAAGAGTCGTGCTGGAAGAGTTGTGGATCGATCATAGAGTTGCCAACGCTAATCTTTTAAAGGCAAGGAACTATAAGGCTTTAAGTAGCGATCTTTTTAGGATCAGCGTGTACTTTAAAGCCTTTGACGATGAACGCTTTTACGGAATGGGGCAGTATGCTAATGGTTTTCTGAATTTGAAGGGATGCGCTCTAGAGCTTGCTCATAGAAATACGCAGATAAGCATCCCGTTTCTGCTTTCCACAAGGGGGTACGGTTTCATCTGGAATAACCCCTCCATTGGACATGTAGAGTTCGCTAGAAACCATACTCTTTGGTTGGCTGAAGCTGCAAAGCAGATCGATTACGTGGTGATTGCTGGGGATACACCTGCGGAGATAGTTAGAAAATACACTAATCTTGTTGGTAAGGCTCCGCCTATGCCAGATTGGGCTCTGGGCTTCTGGCAATGCAAACTAAGGTACAGGTCTCAGGAGGAGCTCTTAAATATAGCGCGTGAATATAAAGGGAGAAATCTGCCCCTCTCAGTTATAGTTATAGATTTCTTCCATTGGACGAATCAGGGAGACTGGAAGTTTGATCCTAAATATTGGCCTGACCCGAAAAAGATGGTTGAGGAGTTAGAGTCTATGGGCGTTAAAGTGATGGTCTCGATATGGCCTACAGTCGATGTTAACAGCGAAAACTATGATGAAATGGTCAGAAGGGGGCTCCTAGTTAGAACTGAGAAGGGCATACCAATAGTGTCTACTTTCCGCGGCTTCACAACATACTGCGACTTCACAAATCCTGAATCTAGGAGATTTGTATGGGAGAAGGTAAGAGAGAACTATTATAAGCATGGTATAAGAGCCTTCTGGCTGGATGAGGCTGAGCCGGAGTTCGGTATGCCAGGCATAGGATACGATAATGTGCTACCCTATGATTACGATAACATCCGCTATCACTTGGGCAACGGCCTAGAGGTAAGTAACATCTATCCGTTCTATTATGCCAAGGCATTTTATGAGGGGTTAAAATCTGAAGGCGCGGATGACTTTGTTCTTCTTATCCGAGCTGCTTGGCATGGCAGCCAAAGATTTAGGATCGTCGTGTGGTCGGGGGATATACCATCAACATTCGAATCCTTAAAGAGGCAGATTAAAGCCGGATTAAATATGGCTCTCTGCGGGATTACTTGGTGGACAACAGATATCGGCGGATTTTACGGTGGAGACCCGAGAGATCCGCGATTTCGGGAATTAATTGTTCGATGGTTCCAATTCGGAGCTTTCTGCCCGATATTTAGGCTGCATGGGATTCGTTTTCCATATCCAAGAGATGCAAATAAATGCGACCCCTATGAGTTAACTGGTGGACCTAATGAGGTTTGGTCTTTTAGTGAGAGAGCCTACAAGAGACTGAGCCACTTCCTCTTTATAAGAGAGAGATTAAGACCATATATTACAGAACAGATGAAAAGATGCTGCGAGGAAGGCATACCACTCATGCGTCCGCTCCTCTTTGACTTCCCATCCGACGAAGACACCTACAATGTGGAAGACGAATTCATGTTCGGCTCAGATATTCTAGTAGCACCAGTATATGAGGAAGGAGCGAAAAGTAGAAAGGTATATCTCCCAAAAGGAACAAGATGGACTGACGCCTGGAGCAATAATATTCATGAAGGCGGACAATGGATCAACTACAAAACACCGCTAGAAATAATCCCAATATTTCTGCGCGAAGGCACAAAAATATCACTCACCCAAACAGAACGAAATTAAGTCAAGTTCATTTAGATCCCTTGGCATGCTCAGATTTTAAGCTGAAGTACGTAAGCGACTTCAATATCTCTCTCCAACTGCGTAATTCTGTATGCTTGTTTTCGAAGCCATTAATAACTCTAGTATCCTCTAACTTTTCTAGCAAGATTCACAGACAGCTTATGAAGGAATTCAGAACTAGATAAAACAATTAAACTAAGGGTGCCTATTCTGAGGGATTTGTTATTTCTTTTATTAGGGCTATTGCAGTTTCCGGTGGGATGTCCCATCGAATCTCCTTCGCAGGTTCTAGTATAAATCCTCCTCCCTTAGACATGATGGATCGTGTTCGTCTCACTTCTTCCCGTATTTGCTCGGGTGTATAGAAAGGCAGCTTCTGTGTTGTGATGCCTCCGTCAAAAGTGATTTGGGAACCCCATTTTTTCTTTAACTCGTAAATGTCCATAGCCTCAGGCTGAGTTGGGTTGAATATGTCTACTCCTATCTCGGTTAAGTCTCTCATAATCTCAGAATTGTCGCCGCAGGAATGTATCATAACGAGTTTTCCGGCCTTTTTAACCTCTTTATACATCTGCTTTAGGCGAGGTTTTAGGAATCTTCTCCATATGTTTGGGTTCATTATTAAGCCTTTCTGCGCACCATAGTCATCACTAAACAGTACGGCATCTACGTCATATTGTACGATTCCTTCAATTATCTGTAAGTTTAATTCCATTAGGTTATCAAGTAGTTCCTCTACGAAATCTGGATGACGGTAAAAGTCTATAAGTATCTGCCTAAATCCTCTCATAGCCCACGCTCTTTCGAAGAAGAGAAGCCCTGCTCCTGCAACAAAAAACTTATCTTTATT
>JAGTRH010000216.1 GCA_018396795.1 Candidatus Bathyarchaeota archaeon | reverse complement strand
GATACCACATCACCTCAAGTTCTTTATAAAGTCCTTGTGGAGGATATTGGTATATCTTCAAATCCTCTGGCTTAAGGCGAGCGAAAACTCTTTCACCGACCTTAAACTTATCTATGCCAATAATCTTTGGCATCTTCGAGTTAATTTTATCGCCATTATCAAGCATTACGGAATAAGATATAAAGTCTCCAAGGAAACTAATCCCCTCAATAGTCCCAGGTAATAAGTTAATTTCCTCTCTCCTTCGTATGCCTTTAATTATTTCGGTTTTCTCCTCTCTTATCATCACAACAACTCTCTCGCCAACTGTTCTACTCGCATCATTCACGCGCAAAAGGAACCCATTCCTCAACTGAACCCATGAACCGTACTGGTCTTTATCAGCAATAAACCCCTCAAAGAAGTTTGCTCCGCCAACGAAGTGAGCTACGAAAATGCTTTTAGGCTCATTATAAATATGTAATGGTGGACCCTCCTGTTGTATTTCTCCATCCCTTAAAACAATTATTCTATCGGCAATTACCATAACCTCCTCCTGATCGTGCGTGACATGAATGGTTGTCAGTCCATTCTCCACTGCCATCTCTTTGAGTTTATATCTTAATTCAACCCTCAATCTGGCATCTAAGGCACCTAAGGGTTCATCTAAAAGCAAAATTTTTGCTCCCGAAGCCAAACCTCTCGCAAGAGCTATACGCTGCTGCATTCCGCCGCTTAACTCCTGTGGATATGAATTCGCTCTATGCGCGAGCCTTGTTATCTCAAGCATTTGCATTGACACTTTATAGGCTTCTTCTCTGCTCAAACCTTTAGATAGAGGGCCAAATGCGATGTTGTCGATTATACTCAAATGAGGAAACAGCGCGTAATATTGGGGAACATAGGATACGTTTCTCTCCTGCGCTGGAATGTTGTTAACAAGCTTATCATCTATGTATATTTCGCCACTATCCGGCTTAACAATGCCAGCAATAAGTTTGAGTAACGTTGTCTTACCGCTTCCCGTTGGACCTAGTACGCATACGTATTCTCCATCGTTTATGGTTAAACTTAGATTTTTAATAGCCGTTACCTTACCATATCTTTTTGTAACATTCACCAGCCTTATAGAAGGCATAGTTTACTTCTTCCTCCTTGTTAAGAGTCTAAGAACCAAAAGAATTACAAATGATGAAATAATGTACACTCCTATACCTAAAGCTCTTTGTGAGATTGATACTCTTTCATCCTTTATCCAATTAACGAGTAGAATTGGAAGAGTCCAGTATTCCTTTGTTCTTGCGACAGCCTTTGCTGCGCCAGTCTCGCCCAAGGCCCTTGTAAAGACTAGAATAGAGCCTGAGAGAACAGAATATTTTGTAAGCGGAAGCGTTATTCTACGGAAGATTACAAATGGTTTTGCACCTAAGGTGCTTGCCACCTCCTCAATCTCTAGAGGTATGCTTTCTATCGCAGCAGCCATGGATTCAACAAAATAAGTATAGGTTATAGTTGTATGAGAGAATAGAAGAATCCAAAATTCATGCAGAAGCCCGTATCTTTCCCAAAAAAGCCTTAAGGAGATGCCAAGCGCAATTGAAGGAACGATTATTGGCACGCTTATTAAAGCCTTAAAGATCGATGTTGCCTTACCGAATTTTCTTCTTGCAATTATTATAGCTGCAGGTAACCCGAAAATTATATTTAATAAGGTTGATAGTGAGCTGATAGCGTAAGAGATTAGCATGCTTCGCCAGAAACTGCCCCAAGGTTCTAAGCCTATAAGCATTTCATTTAGTGTTCCGTCCAGGATGGCGCCCATTACTGGTAAAGCAATGAATATAGATGGAGCTACTACAATCACAATAAATATGAAGAGCGCAAGGCTATCTCTAAATTTAACTGTTCCAGAACGACTAAGTCTTCTCTCAATTCCCGGAAAGGCTCGCTTGATCGGAAACTTAAATTTGGGAGCTAATAAACTTATTAAAAAAAATATAATTATAGATGTGAGTATTAAGATGGAGCTCACGTAAACTAAAATTCCATTTTTCAGATCCATTGGAAGAAATGCCATGTCCATAACATTAAATAAAAATACTGGTCCATTCTCCCATGAACCCGCCACCATGACCGTCGCTCCTGTCTCGGAGAGCGATCTTGCAAACGCTAAAAGGAAAGATGCGATTATACCCGGCTTAAGCAGCGGTAATGTTATGGTCCTAACAGCTGTTAAAGGTTGAGCGCCAAGTGTTCTCGCAGCAACTTCATAGACTTCCTTATAGTTTAACAGCTCACCAACCATGACTCTAACTATAACTGGATATGAAAAAGCAAAGTGTAGGAGAAAAACGAGAATGAATCCTGGTGGGACAAGAGAATCTATCCCGAGAATTCTTGAGACCCCATCTTTACTACTCCAAAATAGGAGTGAGGAATAGCCTAGGGCTGCGGTTGGTATAAGGAAGGGAATATCTACTAATGTATCTATGAAGTGCGCAAGTTCAATTTTGCTTCTAACTATAAACCATGCAAGAGGTAGAGCCGCCAGCAAGTCTAAGATCGCAACCATGAACGCCATGTTGAAGGACTGGATTACAGCCGTATTAGCTCTAGCTAGTAGATTCGGCTCATAAAATACTGTCTCCACCCATTTAATGTTATTAACTATGCCGATTAATGGTGGGAAAAAAATCAGTGCGAAAAAGAAGATTAATGAGAGAGCGTAAATTAACTGCTTAATATAAGTTCTAGATGAAAGGTTATCGAGCATTTTAATTAAACCATAGATGCTGTGGTAGTCTTTCAAAGTCCTCAAAGAGCACCGACTTCCCATTCTCCGTTCTCTAATTAATAAATCGCATATATACTTTTATCAATTTTAACTATTTTATATGAACACCCAGATGCGGGCATTAGATGATAGTGATTATAACGGTGTACTCATAGTAAAGGGCATTGTATCCACTGGAGTAAATGAAGGAAAGTATTTTACATTTCTACCATGGTTTAGGAGACAAGTTAAGGAAATATTAGGTTTTGAACCTTATCCTGGAACATTAAATTTGCTTTTAAAAGATAGCGATTACAGAAGGTTAACAGATTTATTTAATAAAAGTTTGGGTTATAGAGTTTTTCCCGAAGATGGCTATTTTCCCGGACGACTTTATAAAGCGATTATAATGTCAAGTATGCT
>JAGTRH010000215.1 GCA_018396795.1 Candidatus Bathyarchaeota archaeon | reverse complement strand
TTAAATTCATCATTTGTTAATGTTGAAGCTAATAGTAAAAATATAGAGATTGTTGGTTCAGTACTTAATGAGGTCAAGATTCTGAATGGCTGTTTTCTTTTAGCATCTCATATAGGTATTAATAAATTGGAAACTTTAGACAATTCATCTGCTTATATTGAAAATTCTAGGATCAAAAAAGTTTTATGTAAAAACAGTAGCAATTTGATTTTATATTCATCAATAATAGATTCTATGGAATGTAATGGAGATTCATTTATTCATATGAAAGGTAGTGAAGTATCTGAATATATTTCAGTATCAAACAATTCTATTACATTTTTTACTCCAAAATATATTAATATAGAAAAAATCAATTATAATGTGTTGAATGGAGATTTAATAATGAGTTTAGTAAATCTGTTAAGGAATCATACAAAAGTTAGTATTTTAATTAATCGTGATAGGATTGGAGATAGAAATAGTTTGAAAATAATGTGTGATGGAGAAAATATTTCATATAAATTTGAGGATAGAAAGGATATGGAAATATTAACATTTGAAATGACATCAAATATGATGAATCTAGAAGTATCTTTAGGTCCTCCTCCAACTAAGCCTACAAACTTCTTCCTCACATCTGTTGGGCAACAGTTAATATCTCTCATGATCATAATAGTTCTATCTGGGGCTGTGATCCTTTTGTGGAGGTAAATCCAAATGTCAAAGGTATTATTCGAAATGGAGAAATTGGAAATTCTTAAGGGAGACCATAAGATACGATCTCGCAAAAGAGTAAGACCGCTCATATTGGCGTTGATCCTGTTTTCAGTCTTAATCCATACGAATTTATTCGTATCTGGTGAAATCTATTCTATTGAGGAGTGCACAACGATTCTTGTCGCTGGTAATGCAACTAGAGACGGTTCAATACTTCTCGCAAAGAACAGGGATCTGTCAGAATATGAGTATCAATGGTTATACCGCGTAAATAGACAGACTCACAAACCGGGTGAACTATTAAGACTTCAGTATATCCAGATCCCAGAGGTCTCTGAAACTTGGGGGTGGATAGGCTCCAAATCGCATACGAAGAAGTGGGGCGTAGGTATGGGAATAAACGAGTGGGGAGTAGCCGTCGCCGATAACGATGCTCCTACGCGTGAGCCCCTTCAAGGCGAGAGGGGCCTACACGACAATGATATCTGTCGACTTGTCCTTGAGAGATCGAGGTCGGCGAGAGAGGGGGCGCTGTTGGCTGGAAAATTGATAGAGGAGTATGGCCACTCCTACATTGGACAAATATACTGGATAGCTGATCCCGAGGAGTGCTGGATAGTTGAGGGCGCCGGCCGCCACTGGGCGGCCATAAGGGTTAAAGATGGGATCGTCGTTAGGGCCAACCAGTTTCAGATAACAACCTACTGGGATGAGGGCAGTGAAGATCTCGTAGATTACGCCATAAACCAGGGCTGGTGTAAATCCCGCGAGGAATTCGACTTCGCAAGGTGCTACTCCCCACCCGACTATCCCTATTCAACCTCTCAAACGAGGATCGAGAGGGCGCTGGAGCTTTTAAGGGGTATAAATGGTACCATCACAAGAGAGGACCTGATGCGGTTACTTGGAGATCACTATGAAGGAACAAGAATGTATAATACACCTCACAATAATCCGAACTATAGAACTATATGTAGCAAAAGGACAGTTTCTGCAATGGTTGCCGAACTACGACCTAACATACCTCTTCAGATGCAGCTAATGTGGTTTTGTATGAGTACACCATGTACTGGAGTGTTTATCCCAGTTTACGCGAATACATCAAGAATCCCAGAACCCTATTTGACTGGTAGTGGTCCTGAGGAGATCTCATCATATGATGAGGGATCTGCGTGGTGGGTTTTCAAGAAGCTCCAACTATTAGTAGACGATAATTATTCAAAGCTACATCCTAAGGTTAGGTCGAGCTTCGACGCTTTTTATAACAATGTTTCGAAGCAGGTAGACCAACTTGAAGAGGATTTAATTAATTTGTTCCTTGGAAAAAGGGATAATGAAGCTCAAAATAAAATTGATATTTTTGTAGAGGAAAAGTTGAATCAAGGTTACCAACTGTGCATAAGAATTGTTAAAGATTTGTTGATTGAAAGTGAGGAACCTGAGAAAAAAGAAAACGGAGAAGATAAAATATTTATATATGTTTCAATTCTTGTTATTGCTATTGTTATTGTGGTGTCAATTTATCTCTTAAAAATGATAAGTAAATATTATTGATGAGAATATTGTATTTTTAGTGAAGGGAATTATAATATTATATATGTGATCAAATGATGTTTTTAATTGATATTATAATAATGAAAATTGCTTTCAACTATCTGACAGGTCTTTCGGAATCTGGAGCTTGAGAATGTCTATAATCGTATACTATTTCCCTCTTCTCACTGAGGCCTTTCCCAATCAAAAAACAACCAGCGATTAGGAGGATAGGTAGTAAGAGGCTGAAAATCCATGACTCCATGCTGTCTTTCCTCCTCCACATAGCGAGATGAATGAGGACCAAATCAACAGCCGCAGCCGATAGGAGAAGAAGACCTATTCTAAAATTGTTCAATTGCTTCACCGTTAAGATTTGAGATGAGAGCGATATATTAAATTATCTCATAAATTCTAAATACCCTAACAAGATCGATTCTCCTGTTCCAACTATAATGTTAGACAATTTCAAGGTCAACTTAAAGCAAACTATTAAATCAATCAACAAGATGATCGCCCTCTCTATTTACTGAAGACGCCTATTGCTAATGGAAGATAAGATCGGTTTATAAAGAGAGGTAGGTTCTTCACTGCTGTAGGTTGTTGATTTTGGCGGGTAAGCCTTCTCGGTAAAGATATTTAAAATATATAAAGATCCTTCTTTTATTCCCTCATCTACAGTAATGTTTATCCGAAGAGTCTTTTAAGCCTCTCTTCTAGGATCCCCTTTGGAAGGGCTCCTATGGTTCTGTCTATCAACCTCCCCTCCTTGAAATACAGGAGGGTTGGGATGGCCATAATGCCGTAGAGCCTTGGAGTTAGAGTGTTCTCATCCACGTTAAGCTTCCCGAAGGCTATATCTCTGTGTTCACCGGCCAGCTCTTCGATGATCGGGCTGAGGGCTCTGCACGGTGGGCACCAGGCAGCCCAGCAGTCGACTACTGC
>JAGTRH010000214.1 GCA_018396795.1 Candidatus Bathyarchaeota archaeon | reverse complement strand
CTTATCTGGCGAGGTCAAAGATGGCTCCATATACATTTACGAGACCAAAGTGGGAAAAGCTCTCCAAACTCTGAAGCATGAAATAATCGATTACATGATAACGTCTAGAATAGTCCAGCCGCTAATCAGCTTAGTTAACATGTTGATAAAGGCAAGGGAGGCTGAAATTTACAGAGAAAAAGAGAAGCTTGTTGAAATACTCTCTAAGGTTTTATGAAGCCTGAAAGCTATGTGTTGTTTTGAGACATATCAAAATTGGAAATATATCGAAAAGAGAAATAAAATGTATATTAAGTCATACGATAGACTATAATGTATACAAGTAATACAAAAAAGCAGTTGAACAGAACTACAGATGGTGAGCTCTTGAGCAAAAATGTGTTCACTACAAATTGGTACATGTATAAGGTTTGTCTACCATTAATTATGAAGAACTCTGAAAGCACTGTTCAATTGCAGATCCAAAATGTTAGAAGCGAAAGTATGAGAAATATTCCTATGAAGGGAAAAGAGGCAAAGCAAGGGCGCTAACAATGTATGCGGTAAACGAAAAGATCTATTTTTATTCCTTGAAAAATTTGGATGTATTAGAAGACAACTTTGACAATCTTCTTTTAGAAGCAGTGGATGAGGCGTTATCAACGCTTGGAGACTCATGCAAGCACGCAATTTACTTTCACTTAGAGAAAACCTTCAAAATCGAAAGGCAGCATATCCCATCAAAACTTGAGGAGTTTGTAAACGCAATTGAACAAATCTTCGGAATCGGAGCCAAAATAATCGAAATCCAAATAATGAAATTCCTCCGCAGGAAAATAGGCGAATTCAAATATTTTCCAAAAGGGGAGGATTTAACATTAGTACAATACGTGGCTGCAGTCAAAAAATTAGAACGTTGCCCAAAAGTTAAACTGAAGACAAAGACTAGCTAAAAGCCACCACGATAATCCCTCTCTGAGCTGAGGCCTCTTCAATACAACGGGGCGCATGGTTTAGGGCTGAACTTCTTTAAATATCACTGGGAAGTAATCTTTAAATTTGTGACTGAATATTACGATATCAGATACTCTCTTCGAGGATCATAGCATTGAGCGGACGGTTCATCTCTACCGGAGTTGAAGGGTTAGATGCTGTTTTAGGCGGAGGTTTCCCCAGGGACAGCTTAATCATCTTAGCTGGTAATCCCGGTACTGGCAAGACCGTTTTTTCTGCGCAGTTTCTCTATCGCGGTGCGGTTGACTATAACGAGAAAGGTCTATACGTTAGCTTCGCTGAAAGTAGGGAAACATTCTTTGAGAATATGCGTGGCTTCGGCTTTGATTTTGAGAAGCTTCAGAGGGATGGGAAGTTCCGCTTTCTCGACTTGTTAACTGTTAAGGAGCAGGCAGTTCCCTCGATTTTGAGCATAATCCTTGATGAGGCAGGCAGGGCTGAGGCTAAGCGTCTCGTTTTGGACTCATTCTCAGCCTTGGCCCAGACTTTTAAGGAGCCTATAGACATTAGAATAGTTGTTCATGCAATTTTAAGCAAGATTATCCGAATGATGGGCTGCACAACCATCATGGTAGAGGAAGTCCCATTCGGCAGCTCAAAAATAGGTTTCGGAGTTGAGGAGTTTGTGGCCGACGGCGTAATACACCTCAGAAACCGCGAGCTCGGAGGCTACCGCTTCAGGGAGCTGGAAATCCTAAAGCTTAGGGGAGCCAGACTCAAGGAGTCTAGGCTGGTTTTCACCCTTGACGGAGGCTTCAAGGCCTTTCCACCCTTCCAGTTCAGGCTCCCAGAGAAGCCTAAACGCTTCCAGCCCATACCAGACCCGTCGGACAAATACTCCACAGGCTCAAAATCCTTTGATAAGGTGTTAAATGGAGGCTTACCAAGAGGCTCAGTCATGTTGCTGGAACTGGACGAGAAAATATCCACATCCATGTATCATTTGCTTGTAGCCCCCATGGCAGCCAACTTTGTGCTTCAGGGCAGAGGCGTTTTTGTCGTTCCTTCCAGCGGTGTTGACCCCGCACTGTTCCGCAAGTACATTGGGGTTTATGGCGGCACAGAGGAGGAGTGGACACACTCCGCGAGAATTATTATGACTACAATGGAAGGACGCGCTGAACCACCTGCACATTACAGTAATGTCATCCATGTAAAGGGGGAGGATTGGAGAGATGACATGAGCAAGGTTCTCAGGGCAAGCGAGGAACTCGCAACCCAAACTGGTCAGCCCAACCTCTCTATAGTTGGCGTTGACACATTGGTAACCCTTTACGGCGAGAAGCGATGCGAGGAAATCCTAAACTTAAGCGCAACAATGGCTAGAACGGCTGGATCATCCGTCATAGCTATAGTTAAGGCTGGTCTCAGTAGCTTAGCCGTTAAGCTCAGCCCAATTGCCGATATCTACCTCCGCCTTACACGAAAGCGAGGCAGCCCACTCCTCTACGGCGTAAAGCCAAGAACAGGCCTATACGCAGTTGAACTAGACACGTCTGAAGGCTACCCAATCCCGAAACTAACACCAATAATATAAATTGTGGAGATATACAGCATGAAAGAGAAGGCTGGGCATAGAAGATGCCTTCCAAAGGGCCTGTAAATATTAGTATGATCGAAGGCTTAAGGAAGACCTTTGAGGAAGCCATAGGCAACTCCCTAGGTGTCTCCGCTAAAGAAGCCATAATTTTCCATCTTAGAAATAGGCTTGGAGGAGACCCCTTTCAAGTGCTCTGGGAAAACCCACTTGCCTTTTACAAAGAACTGGAAACGATATTCGGCAGTGGCGCAATTTTTCTCATTAAACTATTCGTTGATGGACTCAACAAAAAATTTAACTCAAAGCATTCTCCAGAAACCTTCTTAAAGTTTCTAACAGCGAACGATAAGAGGTTGCTGGCAGAGTGGCACAAACTATTGGAGAACATTTTGACGCAAACTAAGGCATGAAATGCGCCGTGCAAGTATTACTGCAAAAAATAAACTGCCCTGAGGGAGCCTCACTAATAACTGGGTTCAGCCTCCGCAAGATATCCCGACAATCATTTACATAAAAACGAATTTATCATTTCATTAGGCTCTGTGTTGTCATCTTTAACGGCGATGAATCAAGCCGTTTGCTAATTCATTTAGACGTTACTCACCGAAGAAAATAATGTGTTTATTCGCTCTTAACAGAGTTAAGCAGATGTTCA
>JAGTRH010000213.1 GCA_018396795.1 Candidatus Bathyarchaeota archaeon | reverse complement strand
TCATCGAGCCAGCTAACCCGTATGGATTCCCTATAGCCACCACAGTATCTCCGACTCTGAGCGTTGACGAGCTTACGATTTTAAGAGGACTGAATTCATCGACGGAAGCATTCACCGAAAGGACTGCTAAGTCAGCATATGGGTCAGCACCCTTGACAACAGAAGGATAAACGTTTCCACTCCTAAATCTTACAGTTATGTCGCGCGCATTGTACACGACATGATAATTCGTCACAATCACAAACTGGTCCTCGAACTTGTAGACGAAGCCTGAGCCCTGAACACTGCTGTAATAGGGGCGGTAGAAAATATCATAGTTAATAACAGTACCCGTTATCAGGACAATTGAATCCCTAACTTTTTCGTAAAGCTGTGATAGAGAAAAATTCCCCTCAAAAACATATGTTACAGCACTTGAAGAATTCTGCGTTAACTGGAGGGCGGACACGCGGTTTTCAAGGTTTGAAAGCCGGTTTTGAAGCTCATCCATCCTGCTTACAATGAATAGACTGCTGAAAGCATAGCTTATCAACCCGCCTATCAAAATTCCTATTAGCGCGAATACTACTGCCATGATTACAGTAGACCTACCGGCATCCCGATAGGTTGAAGAGCCTCCCATCGATCTCATTTTTAGCTACTATTGCTCGTAGTAACATGTTAATAAGCATTACTGATATTTATACAAAATAAACCATCCAGAACCTCTAGTTAAAAAATCACTTGAAATCATGAAAAGCAAGATATGCGGCGTCCGGGATTTGAACCCGGGTTACCAGCGGTCTGCCGAAGTCGATGGCAGGCTGATGTCCTGGCCAGACTAGACGAACGCCGCAGATATCAGAGGTAAATAGAGAGGGGGATAAAAAGTTTTATTTCGAAAGCTTCTTAGAATTACGTTACCAAGAAAAGGATGATGTAGCTTTGATTGTAAAGGGTAGCCTTATTTTCATAAGCCTTACCGTGGCTGTTCAATTAGGATATGTCTCATGATATGGCCCCGTTCAAATACCCACTTAAGAAAAGGATTATGGCTAAAATCGGTTTCCGAAAGTTTGTTCCTCAATTAACATCTATGCTAATATGGAGTATCGTTCTGAAAGAGCTTAGTTTTTTCACGACTTCTAGAGATACGCTTATAAGAATGAGGCTTGTAGCGGGAGTATGGCTGATAAAATACATTGTGCACATATTCTAGTTAAGACGGAGCAGGAGGCCAGAGAGGTTCTAGAACAGTTGAAAAAGGGCGCGAGCTTCTCTAAGCTGGCGGCTGAGAAATCACTGTGTCCATCTAGAAAAAGAGGCGGAGACTTAGGATTTTTTGGGAGGGGACAGATGGTGCGTGAATTTGAAATAGCCGCTTTCACGCTGAAAAAAGGCGAGGTTTCTCAGCCTGTGAAGACAAAGTTTGGCTGGCATATAATAAAAAGGCTTGAATAGGATTCTTGAAAAACATGGTTTAATTCGTCTTTTTATATCACAAGGCTTATGAACCTCTATTGGCTCATATGGCTAGGATACATTTCCCTACGCTAGAATAGTAGCGCACGCTTGACTCAGCCCCTATTTTTCTATAATCATAAGTAAGCTTCTATATCTTTCATTTTATGAGAACTTGTAAACGTTTTCACCCAAATCATGCAGCCACGCTCAACCAATTAGTTATGATAAACACCCTTATGCATTTTTGCAGGTTTAACAACTTTTTCCACCAACCTTTAATATGAGTAATGCTCACAAAATGAGGATGATTTGGAAAAACTTATAAACAAATCTTCCACCGTTACCTCTCGTGAAGCAGACATGGTTGAGCGAATTTTCCCTTTTGGAGCAACTTACATAGCCGGCGGAGATTTCCCTCCTAGTGAGGATGCGAAAAAAGACTTGAAGAAAATGAGGGACTTAGGATTCACTGTCTTTAGAACATGGGTTTCTAGGTCGTCTATAGAAAAGAGACCGGGAGTATATGATTTTTCTGAAATCGAAGAATTTTTGAACGTTGCAAATGATGTTGGAATCAAGTGTGCCCTTACTGTAGACGCAGGACTTCCGCCAGACATTACACGGGATGAGATTGGCGAAGGTATAATAGGTATTGGCACAAAGATTGGTAAGCCTTACCCGCATTTTCAACCCTGTTTTGATAATCCGCATGTCCGGAGGGGGACGGCCGAATACTTGACTGCTTTATCTTCCCATTTTAAAAATCATCCAGCCCTGTACTGTTGGATCTCATGGAATGAGCCTCACATAACATATGGTGACATAGCGTGTTATTGCGACTATTCTGTAGAGAAATTTAGAAAATGGTTGAATACTAAATATGGAGGGCTCGGGGGCCTGAATGCAGCTTGGAATGAAGGATTCAAGAGTTTTTCAGAGGTTTATCCCCCAAATAGACCTTTAAGATATTGGGGGAAATATAGACTTTGGCTAGATTGGAGGTCTTTTTGCGATGACAATTTAGCTGAGTGGGTAGGATTCGTGTCGAATGCTTTGAAAAAGGGAGATCCTAATCATCCAACGCATACAAACCTTCTTTTCCACCAAATCCTATATAATCAACCTGCAGTAGGCGCCGATACCTGGAAGATGGCGAAAGTTGTCGATACATTAGGCGTTTCAATCTATTTATGGACCCAAGGCGGTGGCGATTTCCCGTGGTGCTTCTCTCAAATCATCGACACAGTACGTTCAGCGGCAGAATCTGAAGGAAAAGAAGCATGGGTAACCGAGTTACAGGGTGGGCCAACTATTTGGGCACACTCGAAATCCGTCACGCCTTCTCCAAAACAGATAGAGCTTTGGGCTTGGCAAACAGTAGCCAGAGGAGGAAAAGGATTGATATACTGGCTCTGGAGGCCGAGAATAGGGAGTGTGCATTCCGGCTGGGAAAACAATGAGTTCGGCTTAGTGTCGAAAAATGGAGAGTTGAGGCCTCGAGCTGAAGCTGCAGGCAAGGTGTGCAGAATAATAACAGCGAATACTGATCTTTTCTTAAACGCTCGTCCAAATGCGAAAGTTGCCATCCTTCAATCACAGACATGCAAGAATGCAGCAGCTTCTGAAATACCAGATGAAACAATGTTCCACCCGTACGAGGGGCAAAGGAGATATTATACTCAGTCGCAACTCGGCGCCTATAAAATGCTCTGGGAGGAAAAGATTCCTTGCGATTTTATTAATCCACC
>JAGTRH010000212.1 GCA_018396795.1 Candidatus Bathyarchaeota archaeon | reverse complement strand
ACCTTTTCGACGCCGTACTCACGAATAAGTCCGCTGGAACATATGGATCATAGGCGATCAACTTAACTTCGAAGCCTCTCAGCCTTTGGGCTACTTTCCTTCCAATTCTGCCGAAACCTATTATGCCAATGGTTTTTCCCTTTAAACGTGATATTGGCTGTATACTTTTCCAGTCCCATAAGCCGCCCCTAACATTTCGGTCTGCCCATGGTATCTTTCTAAAAAGCGAGAGAATTAAGCCTACAGCGTGATCTGCAACATCTGTGATGTCGTATATAACGTTTGCAACAAATATCCCTTTCTCAGTGGCGGCCTCAAGGTCAACGTTATCAATGCCAACACCGTAGCGGACTACCGCTCTAGCCCTTTGAAGATTCTTAATGACTCTCCTAGTTATTTGCGTATACTGATTTAACAGCGCATCAGCGTCGCTGCAGTATTTAATAACTTCTTCTTCTGTTTTGCATTGAAACTTAATTAGTCTAGCACCTACACGAGATAGAATCGCTTCTTCAATGTCATGAGAGGGATAATCTGAGTCAGTTATAACAACTTTATACTTCTCCAAGGTGGTCACCAACGCTAAAAAATAATTCTCTAGATGATAAAAACCCTTTTTTATAATGCCCTTTACAGTGGTCACCTTACTTTTCGGTTTCTAATTCAAGAATTATCTATTAACGTTATGTAGGTTGCCAGAAAGAACTAACAGGGAAAGATTATTATTTCTTGTTAGCCTGCGCTCAGGCTCCATATTTTCTCGAACTCTCTCTCGTATATTTCAGCAATTTGGGTGCTCTTTATAATTATAAGGTTCTCATTATTCTTGTTTTCGGCAGCGTCAGACCAGTTGAAGCTTCCGGTTAAAACTATTATGCTATCTATGATCATGACTTTATGGTGCATTAGACTAGGGTTTGTGTCGTTGCGAACCTCTATTCCCGCGGCCCTCAGCTTCTCGTGTTCACTGTACTGGGATAATTGCTCCTTCTCGAAGATGACCTTGACCTTAACGCCCCTATTATAAGCGTTTATTAAGGCTTCGCCTATCGAGTCCAACGTAAAACTATAAATGAGGATGTGAATTGTTTTGTTCGCTCTATTTATCCAGTTTATAACCTGTCCTGCGCAACCTCCTTTTGGAGAGAAATAAACCCCCAGAATCTCAACCTCCAGTTGCCGCTTAAGGTTTGACACCAGCGTCTCATAGTATGTCATGTTTCCAAGCAGCCAATTATTAAGCCGACTATTTTGCTCCGCAAGTGTTTGAACTTGAGTCTGCAATAATTCAACTTGACTCTGGAGGGCTTCAACTCGGCTGTTAGCATACGCTAGCCTAGCGCTGTTTAGGACGTAGCCAACTATAAAGCCAGTGATAAAGACAAGAACAACAATGACCCCATAAATGATCCTTGATTTTCCCATATCTTTCACCCATACTTATCTTATTTTAGGATGATTAAAAATGATAGCCTAGTTGTAAAACATCACGGGCATAAACGTTTGAAAAACACACTATGATGCGCTTTAAAGCCTTGAACATGTAGAATTTCGGCTTTTGAATCCAGGTATATCTCCATTATTTATTTTACTACTCTATAGGTTCTTTCCATACCTTCAAGTGATAGTAAATCGATGTTCAGAAGAGAATATTTAGCTATCTTAAATGACCCCTGCCGAATCTTGGTCTAATAATCTCCTAGAATAGTGATTATAGTAAAATGAAGAAAAGAGCGAAATTAACTATGTTAGTCCCCTGACCGTGCGATGGCTAGCTCTTCTCTTCTTCTATTGATTTTGTCGATATTTCTTTTATGAGCGGCTCCTGCTTTCCGCCTTCGATCTCTATTTTTGCTCCGGGGTACTGCTGCTCAAGCCTCTTTCTCAACGCGTTTGCGTCGACGTCTTTTCCAACTTTGGCCTTAACCTTAGTTCCCTCCGGCGTCTGAATAACGCTTATTGAATATCCGCTGGCATGCTCGCCGCTGGAAAACTCGCTGAACAGGCTCTCAAACTCATCGAACATGGAGCCGCCGAAAAACTCGTCTAAAAGACTTTTCCTACGCTTCTTCTGGTGGGACATAAAGCTGAATCCCCTCCTCAGAAATTTAGAATGATAAAGGATGCTTAAAAGTTTAGTTGATCATTTCTAAGCATTCTCAGTGGTTCAGTATGCACCATGAATATTAGGATTAATCTTATGGTCATGAGTATTGTAGCAGCAAACCTTCCTTAACAAGAGCGTTAGTAAGCCTCCTCACGATGTCGCCAGCAGCCAGCATTGTATTAACTGTCTCTCAATTTATTCTTTAGCGGCTTTTTGCACGAGGGGCATCTAGCATCCTCTATATATGGCCTCAGTCAATCCACGCCTGCAGTAGGGGCACCTGGCGGCAGTCTCGATGTGCCTGCGAAAGAAACGATAATGCCAAGGATCGCCAAGAAACGCTAATGCCAAGCGTGGCCTTATGCGCTTACGCCTCTATTAATAGTCCTCGCCTTAGTATGCTTCACAGCATATTGGATTCAGAGGTATTACAACTCCATCTATTTTGCGCTTAATCGTGATGAGGTTGTTGTTGAGAGAGGCGTATGGTGGAAGATGAGACACACCGTGCCATATTCGCGCATAATGTCTGTAGACATTATTCAAGGGCCGATCTCGAGGATGTTCAACGTGGGCTCAGTCCACATACATACAGCCGGCTATACCGGGCCATTTGGTGGAAGCGCTGGCCCTGGAGTGCGTGGGGCTGAAGCAGTAATATGGGGAGTCCAAAATTTCAATGAAGTGAGGGAGATGGTGCTCAGTATGGCTAGGGGTAGGCCACTCTTCGCGGAAGCCGCACCGGACATAAGCCAAGAAATCCTAACCGAACTGAGAAGAATAAGAGAGGCTTTAGAGAAGGGGATCAATTGAAGTTCTTAACCTACGAAAGAGATGAAATCGGTCCTTTAGTTGCCTTGATTGTATAGAAAAATTCTTTTCTATCTTGAGTATTTTTGTTGTTTTAGGAATTTTACTTCATGTAAATTCATTCTAGTGCTTGAAATTTTCTTCTTTTTATTATTAATTGATGAACTATTCTCTGATCTACTGTTGGTTCATCTGGCTTGGTGACGGCGATTACTTCAACATGATTTTCAAGTGGACTATCCATAATCTTTTTGCCTAAGGTTTCTTGAATTTGAAAA
>JAGTRH010000211.1 GCA_018396795.1 Candidatus Bathyarchaeota archaeon | reverse complement strand
GTTTAAGAGAGGGGCAGAATCGGCTTTGGGAGGAGGTTAAGGCGCTTAGGCTTGAACAGGAGAGAATGCGTAAATATATGATTGCTGGCTTCAGAGAGTTAAGTAGGACTTTAGGTGTAGCCTTTGAGGATCATGCGGCAGCCTTCCTTGAAGTTATGCTTGAAGAGATGGGATATGTTGGCGCCAGCGTTGGGAAGAGATATTTTGTCCATGAGGGTGAGGTTAAGGAGATAAATATGTTCTGTGAGGAACCATTAGTTGTCGGCGAAGCTACTGTTAGCATAAAAAGTCTCGAGGAGGCTGATAAGGAAATTGGGAAGATTATAGAGCGGGTAAGAATAGTTGAGGAGAAGTATGGGAAGAAGCCCAGGATAACAATTCTTTGCGTGGCTAGGGTTACACCCGATGCTTCCGAAGCCTTGAGAACTTTAGCAGATAAGTATGGTGTAAAACTAGTTTTGGGAAAAGAGATAGAAGAATACCTGCTGCCATAGAACTCGTCCTTCTTTAGTATTCAAATTTTTGCATCCGGCGGCACAAATCTTCTAAGCTTCTGGAGCATGTTTAAGCGTTCTCTGTCGCCTAATCGAACTTTCCCAACGGCTTCTCTCAGTATGTTTATTGATTCATCCATGGCTTTTCTGTCAACCGGGTATGGAACTCCGTCTTTTCCGCCATACGCAAATGAGTATTTCACCGGGTCTCTCCAGCTTGGTTTATCGCCATATATTATCTCTGCTACCAGGGCTAGGCCTCTAATGGTTGATGGTCCCACTCCTTTAATACCTAAGAGTTCCTCATAGTTTCTTGGCTGCATCTCATATGCTCTTTTTAGGGCTTTCCAGTTTATTGTGAAGGGCATAGAGAGGAAATCTGAGACATAATCCTTCCACTCTTTAGCTGGTAATTCTGGAATCCATTCTTGAAGTGTTCTTTGGCATGCTGGCCTTATCATCTCAAACATTCTGACAACCTTCTCGGTTCTCTCTTTGGCTATGTCAACCGATGTTTTCCGGCATTCCTCGCTTTCCCTAGCGGTCATATCTAAGACTATAGGCCGTCTTGCATCGCCAACTATAGCCTTATGTGGCTCAATAACAAAGTTCTTCACATGGTCTGAAAGCCAGTGATACCTGCGTGCCGTCCTATCGTTTACATTCATACCTTGCTGTATTACAGCCCACTTTCCATCCTCAGTTACGAAGAATGCGTGGTGGTAAAGCGGGTAGCCAGCCTGTATAGCCGAGTTATCAACTTTTGCACTCATTCTACTCGCGTACTGAAGACTCTCTATCCTTCCTGATGAAAGATTAAATGCCTCGCCCACCTTAACTATCTCAGAAAGGGTTTCTTTGGAGGCTTTACCCTTACCGCCACAAACAACTATGCCAAAATCCTCGCATTTTAAGGCTGTTTTCAGCACCCCAGTAACAACCGCTGTAACACCAGAAGAGTGCCAGTCATAACCTAAAACGCAGCCGAAAGCCTGAAACCAGTAGGGGTCTGAAACCCTCTGGAGAAAAATTTCACGCCCATACTCATCGATGATTATTGCAACTATCTCTCTTGCCAGTTTTATCATTCGCTCAACTAACCATTGAGGAGCTCTGCCATCGTGAAGCGGTAATTCAGCGAACCCAGTCCTCTTCAATCGTATCACTACTGGCTTGGGGATTAATATCTATAGAAATAAAATATATGGATTTTAAACTTAAATATTCTCTGCAATCATAATTGACTTATTATTTTTTCAGCAATTTTCCCTCTCGATCTATTTCGCCCCACCTAATCCTCGTTGTTGATATAGGGATTTGATCCTCCGCTGGAACCATGTCTATTACAATTACCTCTAATGGTTTAAGTCCATTCTTCAGCCTCAGAGAGTTCAACTCTCTAGCCCTATGCTCTGTTTCTCTGCTTACAACGATTGCTTCAATCTCGGGGCTTGTCGCTGCCGGTCCATACGGGTCCGAGAGTGGAATTATCTTTGCCCTATTAGAAACGCCCAGATCATTGAGAAACTTTGCTAACTCTTTGGCTCTATCCTCGTAAGTTGCAATCTCATGATTTTTACGCAATTTCTTTGCGAACTCATCTGTGCATAGTCCAATCAAGACATTTTCACCATGCTCAAACGCCGTCATAAGTAGGGTTTTATGACCTTTGTGCAATTCATCAAATGTTCCGCCAACCGCAACGACTCTAAACCGATTCATCTGTCTTAACCCTTCTATTTCCCTTGGGCTTAATTCGGCCGGAATATTACGGTTTAGTTGCATTTCCAGATTTAACGTTTTTCTTTTCCCCATTATTCACACTTAGCTCCTTGAGCGGATTCAGGGATGGGAATGCCTGGAAACAAACCCTCAGAATTGGGGGACCGAGAATTATGAGGAATGGTATTTCGGTTGCGAAAGTCCATATTAGCCATATTAGAGCCACATAAAATGGCAGCTGAAATCCTCCTCCAACTGCCTCTGGGAGAACAAATATTTGGCTATATCCCCAAACAACGAAGCCAATGATTGTGCTTCCAACACCAAGGCCGATTACGGATGCTATGCCATAACTTCTCCATTTAGGCCACAAATACCCTACCATAACCATTATGGCGTAACTTGATATTGAGAGTCCTATAAAGAGTATTGCAGCATTAAGTGAAACATATGTTAGTAATACATATTCTAGCAACGAGAACCCAACTAGAAGAATAATGCTCGTTACAGCCACAGTCTTAGTCCAATCTATCCTCCTTCTTGAAATGTACCCTAAAAGATAAAATCCTATGAAGTTTGATGTCACGCCCGCTGAAAGACTAAGTAATGGGTCACCATGTATCAAGAGGTCGCTTACAAATATGCCTATCGCCGCGCCCAAACCACCAACCATAGGGCCGAAAAGAACTGCGAAGACTGCTGGTATGACAACTGACGGCCAAAATCTAACGATTCCAACACCTGGAGTTGTTATTGGCGTTAGGAGATAAATCGTGTAGCCGACAGCAGCGTAGAGAACACCGCACACAGCACTTGTAACAACATCTAACGCTTTCAAATCGGGTCAAACTCACAATTTTGAAAAACAGTAAAATTGTATGAATAGATAAGATTTTTGTATAAAATATTTAAACATGTTATAACAATTACGCTCCGAAGTCACCTATATTTGACAAGTTTTTGGCTGGATAGAGAGCGAGATATCGCAAGTATAAGAAGTAG
>JAGTRH010000210.1 GCA_018396795.1 Candidatus Bathyarchaeota archaeon | reverse complement strand
TTTACATTTATCCGATTATTTTGCTTTTGGGTGTGGTTTTGTGTTTTTACAAGCGGAATGATGGCAAAACGCTGTTGCTTACATTTTTGCTGTCTTTCTTTGGTTTTATGCCTTTATTTTTAGGGAGGATTCAGCGTTTTCCTAGCCCCTATGGGGCGCATTATATACATTTTATTGTTCCTTTGGCTTGTGTTGTGATTGGTTTTAGTGTGTACCAACTTTGTGAGTGCATCCGAAGACTGCCGAAATTGAAGCCCCTTTTCAGGAATCTATTGGTTGGTCTATTGTTGGGATTGGTCTTAATTTATCCGGTGTGGGCTTTAAATGATGTTTACCAAGATGCCGTGCGCACAAATAATACGAATAAACCAGTGCTAGAAGTACTTGATTTTATTGCCCAGTACAGCGATAGGGTACCGGTATACGTTGACCGTACGATTCCATATGGTCACACGTTAGCTAAATACATCAAAATAAGTACAAGCGATTCTATTGAGGTCTTAGAAGTAGGAAGTGTTGAGAAGGTAAAACATCTCGGCCAAAAGCCGTTGTTATTTATCACTTGTCCAAAATTCGTGGAGAAACAGTCTTTGGCGGATGAGTTTATTAGAAAATATCCCAACGCTATCCTTGTAAAAATCGCCTACAGCAATGATGGTGACCCGTTTTATCTCATATATGAATTATAGTTTGAGAAGCAGAGTCGCGTACAAATTAGCACACGTTAAAAAAATTTTTGTTCTTACATTTACGTTATTAATTAATGCATCGATAGTTAAAGTGCTCGGCTTGACTATCTTTTATGGGGGTGCCGCTTTAGCTTGATTTTTGTTTGGCAAGCACCTGGAAGAAACTGTTGATGACTATCGTGTGCAGCCGCCCTCGATTTTTGAATGCTTCTAAAGTTGATGATTGCCATACCTTTGAATGAAGTTAATTTAGAAAAATAATGCAGTTACAGCGACTTTACATGGAAGATACTGACAATCTTATCCAGTCTTATAACCCATTAAAGTTTAAGCTTTGCAACTAATTGGCGTAAGAACAGGTACAACGTCGAGAACTCTGAAACGGAGCAGCTTGAGAACTCGTCAGCGAATTTACTCGAAGCTTCGCTGAACTCTTCCTCCTCTAGCCATCCTAACGCGCACCCTGAAGGCGCTCCCTTCGAATATTATGACGAAGGGACGGCTAAGGAGGCTTTACGGAATGCTGAGCGGGTATTACAAGCGATCAAGAAAGCGTCAGAAACATGGTTAAAGTAGAGGAGCGGATACCGTTTAGAAGAAGTGTTGAAAGATACATTAAAAATGCGGTTAGGACCCTGAAGCCTAAAGCGGTTATCCTTTATGGATCTGCAGCGAAGGGAGCTACGGCGCGGGAAGCGACATTGGCATTTTAATCATCTCAGAGAACCTATCGAAGAACTTCCCGAAGAGATTAAAGACCCTATATGAATTAGATACGACAAACGCTCCGATACATCCCATAGCCTACACCCCACAAGAGTTTGAAAGAATGTTAAATAAAAAACATTTAACAGCATTGGAAGCCCTAGAATACGGATTAATCGTCTATGGTGACGGTTACATCAAAGAAATCATGAAAAAATTCAATGAAATGAAGAGAAAAGAACTGGTGAAAACCAAGGAAGGCTGGGAAATCCTAGAGAGCCACACAGAGTCAGGACAAGTTTAAATTTGAGGTATTTTCTGTACGTGGATATAAATAATCATGAATTAAGAGGTTCGAAACCTACCATAGAAGTCTGCTAGAACGTATGATTTCTCTCATTTTTGTCACACTTTCTTAATGCCCGAAATGAAATCTGTCCAAGAACGGGCAAAGTTTTCACCTAGATCTTTTTTCAACGATACGTGATACATTCGCATGACGTAAAGCGCATGATGTTCGGGCGCCAAACGTTTATAAAAATGCAAAAACTCATGGTGACGTTAAGAAGTATCTTAATCGATGTCTAGGCTGAATGAATGATGTTAAAGGATGAAATAGTGCGCAGGGTGATTAGGGTTCTTGAAAGAGATGAGAATGTGCTCCTAGCGTATCTCTTCGGCTCCACCGCTAGGGGCACCGCTCAACCCATTAGCGACATAGACATCGCCGTCCTTCTCAAGGATAATAGTTTCGAAAAGCAGGCGGATATTCTCTGGAGAATTGCGAAAGCTTCCCATATGTCTGAAGACAGAATAGATCTTGTGGACCTCAGTCGAGCAGACCTCCACCTAAAATACAATATTCTAAGGGAGGGCATCAAGCTCATCGACAAGGGCTCTGAGGAACAGCTCACCCGTGAGCTCATTGAATACTACCCAGAAATAAGAGAAAACCTCAACATAGTGCTTAGGGAATGGCTTAAAGACGACCCATGCATCGACCAAGCCATAGTATCAAGGAGGCTTGACGAGATCCTCAAAAATGCAGCCTTCATCCGAGAACGCTATGCCCACAAGCCCCTTGAATGGATCCTAGCAGACCCCGAAAGAATCCTCGCCCTCGAAAGAAGCTTAGAAAGAATAATTGAAGCAATTACAGACATTTGCCGCCATATCGTTTCCGCTAAGAGACTAGGGCTAATCGAAACCCGCTCTGAGTACCCCCTTCGTCTGGCTCAACATCAACTCATGCCCAAAGACCTCTCCGAGAAAATCGCTGATTTAGTTAAACTCCGAAACATCCTCGCCCACCGATACCTTGAAATCGACTATACCAAACTTCATGTCAAAGCACAGGAAACTGCTGAGCAAATCGTCCCTCAATTTGTGAACTGGACTAAAGGACTCCTCTCCACAGATGCCGAGCATAAAGCATAACCATCATCTAAAAAGGTATCTATACCCGTGGTACAGAATCTTTTATTCGAATTATTCATATACACGTTTCACCATTCCAGAATCCTCAAATAAGGGATGACATCGCTACAATTTGCTTTATGTAGCGAAGGTTACCGGTAAAGAAAAAGTGTACCCATTAACAATGGAATTAGATCAGACCACAGGCTTTATCCACGATGAGTACTTGCAGATTATCAATATTCACTTTTCCCCTCCAATAACTTTCGCATTTCTCACGCTCATTCAATCGTTAATTTACTCCCCCTTGAAACTTGAATCGCTGATCTTTGGTAGTCTCTTAAATGTAGGGTTGGAATTTCTCCGTGAGCCTTTCCATAAAGGATGTCGTCGGCTGTTAGGAGGGTTGCCCC
>JAGTRH010000209.1 GCA_018396795.1 Candidatus Bathyarchaeota archaeon | reverse complement strand
TTAATGCTGAACCCCACGCTAAAACCACCCAATTCTCAAATGGCGAGTTGGCGAAGAGGAACACGTTTAATGCGAGGTTGGCCACTGGCCTATTTAGTCCGGCGAACCACCATCTCCAATAGCCCATCGTGACGAGAACCGGCGCGGATTCCCCGGCGATTCTGGCGATTGCGAGCAATATCCCGGTTGCCACGGTCTTCTTTGCGCTTCTTAGCACAATATATACTGTCGTCTTCCACCTCGGCATTCCCAAAGCGATCGCCGCCTCCCTTATAGTTGCCGGCACAAGCTTAAGGGCTTCCTCAGTAGTTCTAGTTATGATTGGAATCATTATTATGGAGAGGGCGAATGAGGCTGCCGTAACCGAGAAGCCCACAGATAGAACAATAAGCGCATAGCTGTAGATTCCAATAACTATTGATGGGATCCCGTTCAATACCTCATTAAAGAATCTTATGATTGATGAGATCTTGCTTTCGCCGTATTCGCTTAAGAATATGCCTGACATAACCCCTATTGGAATCCCGATTAGACATGCTAACCCGATGGTTATAAATGTGCCCTGTATGGCGTTCGCAACTCCGCCGCCAGCTTCGCCTACAGTTGGAGTTGGCTTAATAAAGAAGTCTAGGTTAATTGCGACAAGCCCCCTCCTAGCAACCTCAAAAATGACGCTGAAAAGCGGTATAAGGGCGATTAGGAGAGCTAGATAGACCAGGAACCGCATAATTAAATCCTTAATCCTCCTCAGCCTATAGGAGATTAATTCTCTCATTCCCTCATTATCCCCCTCACCATTCTAAGGGAACGCCAAACAATCAACCTGGCTAGAACTACAACAGTTAAGTTGATTACTAAGAGTAGAAGCCCAACATTTATCAATGCGCTAATGTATGAGTCGTAGGTTGCTTCAAGCATCTCGTTCGCAATTATCGCCGACATGGTGTACCATGCGTCGAAGAGTGATGATGGGAGAACTTTAAACTTGTTTCCAATAACCATTGTTATAGCCATTGTTTCGCCTATAGCTCTCCCTAGGCCAAGCATGGTTGCGCCTAGGATCCCAGAGCGCGCATAGCTCATCACTACCTTTACTGTCTCCCATTTTGTTGCTCCCAGTGATATAACAGCCTCTTTTATGGAGGATGGCACCGATGAGAACAAGTCCCTTAGAACGGCAGAAATGATTGGAATAATCATTATGGCGAGTATTATCCCGCCGGTTAGAACACCGCCGCCATATATTGGCCCAGAAAATAGCGGCATAAAGCCAAAAGCTGCCTGTAGAAGCAAGTAGACGTTATCGCGCAGAAATGGGATTAAAACGTATATTCCCCAGAGCCCGTAAATCACGCTTGGAACGACCGCTAAAAGCTCCACCAGAAAGGAAAAGAAATAGCTGAGCTTTTTGGGCGTATACTCAGAGAGCGTTAAAGCAACGCCAAGACTTATGGGAAAACCTATAAACAGCGCTATCGCTGATGTTGTTAATGTGCCAAGTATTAGGGGTAGGGCTCCGAAGACGCGCTTTATTGCTGGATCCCACACTGTGCCAACTATGAAGCCCAACCCGAAAGTTTCGATTGATATGCGTGAGCCCGTAACCAGCTCATAGCCCATTAAACCGAGGATTATGATGACGCTCGATGCGATAAGGGCGCTAACCATCTTGAAGATATTGTCGCCAGTAAATAACACTTTAGGAGTTGAACGATTTCGAAAGCTTAAAACACCAAAAATATAGTTGAGGGAAATTTCTTGACGCGTTCTCATTTATCAGACCTCTTTTAGCCCCCGTAGACCCTTTGCCCATTGAACGTTATCATTTTGATTGTCTCTTCGTTGCGCCCTACAACTTCCCCGGGCAGCGGAACATAGTATAAGTCGGCTGCATAGTTCTGCCCATCGTGGATGCACCACCATAGGAAGTAGACTAGAGCCTTAGCTGCATCTTCGTCCACGTTTGGCAGAACATTAAGCTCTTTATACATGATTATGTAGGAAAAACTTGTTATCGGATAGGCTCCTTTAGCTCCACTATTATGCACTATACTATCAACTATCGAGACTCCCGACCAGCTTTCATCGCCTTTTGGCAGTGTTAGAGCCGCAGCCGCAGCGGCCTTCATGAAGGATTCTATGCTCGGCTCAACGAACTCTCCAGCAGCATTCAGCACGCGGCCATATGGCAGATTATTCTTTTCCGCGTAAGTGAACTCAACATAACCTATCGAGTATGGTGTTTGCTGGACTAGGGCGGTGACGCCATCGTTACCCTTGGCTCCAAGCCCAACGGGCCAGTTTACCGAAGTTCCCTTTCCAACAGATTCTTTCCACTCTCGGCTGAGGGCGGAAAGATAGCTAGTCCAGATGAACGTTGTTCCGCTACCATCAGATCTACGAACTACAACTATATCATTATCTGGGAGGCTAACCTCAGGATTTATTGCGACAAGTCTAAGATCATTCCACTTTGTGATCTTGCCGAGATAGATATTAGCTAGGATCTCTCCTGTAAAATGAAGCCCGCTTGACGCTCCAGGTAAGTTATATATTGGGACTACTCCTCCTATTGTTATCGGTATATGTAGTGTTCCAGTGGCATTTCTAAATTGGGTATCGCTGAGTGGAGCATCGCTGGCTGCAAAGTGTACAGTCTTCTCCATATGAGCTCTAATTCCACCGCCACTGCCAATAGCTTGATAGTTTAGTAGAACTTTGGGTTTAATCTTATGGTATTCGGCAGCCCACTTGTCGATTAATGGGAATGGGAAAGTTGCACCAGCGCCATTAAGAGATACTTCCTTTTCCTCCTGTGGAGCAAGCACTTGGTAGGCTATTAAGCTTGCAGCAACTATTATGGCAACAGTGACAGCCGCTATCAATATTTTGCTTGCCCTCTTCATATTTTTCCTTCCTTTGGACATTTAGAATATGGAAAAAGATATATATCTTATTAAAATAAACTATATTGAAAAAAGTAAACTATATAGATTGGTTGTGAGAATATGGAGAACGAGGAAATAAGGCGAATCCAGCTCACCGGCAGATCAACGTATATTGTTTCTTTGCCGAAGAGATGGATTTCTGAGATTGGTCTTAGAGCTGGCAGCCAGCTCGTGATATCGCGGGAAGGTGAATCGCTTCTCTTAACCCCTAAAGATTTAGTTAAACCGAGAATAAATTTTCTTGAGACTACGCTTAAAATATCCGATAAAGATGCTCCGGAA
>JAGTRH010000021.1:2830-11881 GCA_018396795.1 Candidatus Bathyarchaeota archaeon | reverse complement strand
GGAAGGGCTTTTAACGCTTCAGAAGAGGAAGAGTCTAGCATTAGCTGTATTAGATTTATTGAATAGAGATTTAGAAGTTTTGGTGAAGGAGTTCTTTCGTTTAATCAAAGAAGTGGAAGATGCCAGATGGAGATTGTACGAAAACCTACGTGAAACCTATAGGCATTACGCTGAAGCTGGAATGGTTTTAGGTACTAGAAGAGTTAGACAATTAGCCTTAACAATAGTGGAGGAAGACGTGTTGAAAGTTAAAGTAAAAGAGAAAAGAATGGTCGGAATCCGTCTCCTCAATGTTTTAATACCGTCTGTAGAGCCTATAGAGAAGCCAACAGCTTTACTGAATTACAATCTACTAGATACATCTGCTGTTGTGGAGGATATGGTGACTAGAGTAAGAGATTCTCTTGGAATAATTGTCAGAGTTATTGAAGCTGAAGCGGCTCTTGATGCAATAGCACAAGCTATGGGGATTACAAAGAGGAGAATAAACATCATACAATATAGGATCATACCCAGTATAGATAGAATGATAAGGTATATAGAATCCATTTTAGAGGAGAGGGCTAGAGAAGACGCTATAAGGATAAGGATTTTGCAGAGAAAAAGAAAAGTTCGCTCAGCTGCTACAGCATCGTGAGCATCATGAGGGCTATTATTAAGGCGTATATGGCAATAGCTTCTATGAACACGATGTAGATAAGCGTAGAAGAGGCTATTTCAGGTTTTTCTGCCACAGCACCTATAGCTGCTGATGCTGCGCGTGAGAGAGCCAACGCGACAAGACTAAGTACTATGGCAATCATTATACCTATAATAAAAAAGGCTACATTTCTTTCACTAAGCACTTTACCAATTACATCGCCAATTGTAGTATTACTATCAGACGTAGAGTCATTTGCCTCAGCTTCCATGGTTGCAATTGGTAGAGCCATCATTATAATTATTGCAATTACTAAAACCACTTTCTTATTGAGACATGTCATATGAGTAGTTTTTCAAGTCGTTGCTTATATAAATTTCTTTTGTTCTACAGCTCTCTAACTACGAATCTTATTGTTAGAGCAACCGCCTCTAATAATGTCTGAAGTCAATGGATTTATCACCGGATTGTAAAGCGCCATTTAACGGTCTCCTCTCTAATGGGCTCTATCAAAGATTGTTGTAAGGTGTTTACCAACGGAAACTTTATAATCTGGCTTAATGCCTCTATTAACCCAGTTGAGCAGTATAGCTATCATTGCGGATAAGGATACTGCTACTCTTTTTAAACTTGCAGGGTTAAAATTCAGCTTAATCGCTAATTCTCCCGAAGAGGCTGAAAAAACTTTAAAAATGCTTATGGAAAAAAGGCTCGCCGCAGTGATTATTACAAAGAACCTGGCTCAACAGATTCAACAAACCATATCCAGCCTTAAGAGGGGGCGGAAATACCCAATTATAGTAACCATACCTGGTGTAGGTGAACCGATAGAGAAAGAAGTGGTTACAATACATGAATATCTAAAAAGGTCCCTAGGTATTGAATTAAAAGCAGAAGAGCGTTAAGATAACTTAACAATTATTTAACCTTGCTGCTTGTCATTCTGGTTAAGTAGGCATATGTAATTTTCTCTCCTACAATTTCATCGAGGGATTTTCAAAGGAGTCCCACCTCTCATATATAAAAAGGTTTAACGTAATTATGACAGGCTATTATTATTAAGTTGCACTTCCCACGTACTATTAACCTGTCTTCATAGGGCGACGCGCCTCTTGAATGTAGAAGTCTTTGAAGATTTTTAGGATTAACGTTTTTCTGTAGCCATTAAGTGTTATGGTTTCTCTTCCAATGGGCTCTATTAAGCATAAATGTAACATATAAATAAGCTCTGCTGGCTATCTATTGGTGATCCTGCTTGAAAGCCGCTTTTATAGATAAGCCTAATAGTTTAAACATTATAGATAAGAATGTTCCGTCAATTAAGCCTAGAGAGGCCCTTATAAAGGTTCATGCATGCGGAGTATGCGGTACAGATTTACATATATATGAAGGGGTTATGCCTTGGGCTAATTCCAGGTCATGAGTTTTCTGGTATCGTCGTAGATGTTGGTGAAGATGTAAACGGTATATCTATTGGAGATGCTGTTGCAGTAGATCCAAATATAACATGTGGCTTATGCCGCTACTGTAGAAGCGCCAGGCGAAACCTGTGTCCTAATGTTGAGTCTATAGGTGTTACTAGGGATGGAGGCTTCGCCGAGTATGTATTAGCTCCAGTATCGCAGTTGTATAGGGTTCCAAGTGGATTAGGCCTCGATGAAGCTGCTTTTACAGAGCCTGTAGCTTGCTGTTTACACGGTATTACAAGGCTATCGATTAAGCCGGGTGAAGACGTTTTAATCGTTGGAGCAGGACCAATAGGACTGATACATCTTCAACTGGCTAAAAGGACGGGGGCTGGAAAAGTCATAGTTGTCGAGGTGAACGATATGAGGCTTAGATTGGCTGAAAGGCTTGGAGCTGATTTAACGGTAAATCCATCTAGAGAAGACGTCACAGAAACTGTCAACCGTTTTCTAAGAGGTAAAGGTGTTGAAGCCGCTATAGATGCTGCTGGCGGTTCTACCCCGCTTACGTTGGCTTTGAAATGTCTGGAGCCGGGTGGCCGTCTACTGGCTTTCGGCGTAGCTTCTGAAACCGACACATTGGCTATCAAACCATACGATATTTACAAGCGTGAGCTTACGCTCATAGGGAGTTTTATCAACCCATATGAGATGGACAATGCCTTAAACCTACTGGCATCCGGTGCTATAGACGTTAAACCGCTGATAAGCCACATAATAGGTCTGGAGGATCTTGAAAAAGCTCTTAAACGTGAAATACTAAATGCTATAAAGATTCTGGTTAAACCCTGCTGATAAGTCTCTACACGATAACTTTTAATCACTCTTCTCTCTCCATTTTCTTCTTTCTGGTAACCCTTATGTCTGTTATTCTCGTAAGGGGGTATTGTCCGTTTTCATCTTTCTCAAACTGTTTACACATGTCGAAAATCGTGAGTAGCGCGGTCGTAACACCTACGAGGGCTTCAAGCTCGACTCCGGTTTTAGCTACAGATTTAACTGTTACAGTCGCTTTAACGCCGTTTTCAGCCACCTTAAGCTTAACATCTATAGACGTTATTGAGGCTATTGGATGAGCCAACAGTATTAAATCCGGGGTTTTCTTAACCGCGTTTATGGCTGCGAGTTGAGCGGCTGATATTACATCTCCCTTCGGGATTTTCCCCTCCTTGATGGCGGATACTGTTTCAGGTTTAAGTATGATAAGTCCCTGGGCTTCAGCCTCCCTATAAACCTCCTTTTTACCGGTTATATCAACCATTTCAACGCCCATGTTATTAATTCTAAACTTGAAACCGTCTAATTTATATTTACTTGCTTGGGAAGTTATTCTGATCGTGATGAGGGATTTTTCAGAAAAGCTTTCTAAATTTAAAGGTTTTATAACTGGTTCTCAAATCGACGAGTTTTTCAAAGAATTCGATATTAAATTCGGAGCTGGAGTCTGGGCCGCCGGAGACTTCTCAGATAGATTCAATAGAACTGGATACTTCCCAGAAATGCCGTCCGACTTAAAATCTAAACTCAAACGCATCCATGAGGCTGGCATAGAGGGGGCGGCTCTGATAAATGCTCAGTTCGTAAAATCCGATTATACAGTCGATTGGAATCTTGTAAATGAAGCTGAAGAGTACATGGGTGAATTAAAATTAAAGCCTGCTGGTTTAGCGTTAGACCTATCGGGTTTTCCGAAGTGGAAGCTTGGAACTTTAACAAATCCAGATACACGTCTTAGGGAGGACGCGTTAAATAATATTCTTGAAAGCTTAGAAATAGCAAAGCAGTTAAAGACAGATGTTGCTTCTCTATGGCCTGGTCAAGATGGTTGGGATTACAGTCTAGAAGTCGATTATGGTAAAAGGCTGGATTGGCTTTATGAAGGATGTTTAACCATTGCTAAGCGGGCTAAACAGCTTGGCTTAACGTTTTCAGTAGAGGCTAAGATTAAAGAGCCTAAAGAAGGGAACATGATAATCCCTACTTCTCAATTTGCACTGCTTCTAGCGAAGTCTATAAATAGGGAGCTTGATTCTAAAGTGATGGGCATAACCATAGATTATGGTCACGAATTGATGTATGCCGTAGAGCCAGCGTTTACAGTATACGCAGCGAAGAAATTTGAAGTACCGCTAGCAGCCTTCCACATAAACACCGCTAAAACACACAGCAACGATGAAGACCGTATAGTAGGTACGGGAGACTTCTGGGCGTTTATAGACTTCCTCTATGCCGCTATAGATGTAGGATATAACGGCTGGATGGTGCTTGATCAATTCTCGTATAGAATGGATCCCGTTGAGGCATTAAGACTTTCCAAGGAGTTCTTCGCAAACTTCTACAAGAAAGCCCTAGCCATATACGGCTCAAAAGATGAATTTGAGAAGATCAGAGACACTGGTGATCAAGCTAGAATATTACATTATATCAAAGGCCTCATAAATCAGTAATCCCTCTTCTTTTTTGGTAATACGCAAACCTTCACCATGTTAAGTTCGTTTGAGTCTAACGTTTCTAAGGTCGGTTTACAAGATCAGCCGTCAATTTTTAGAAGAGCCTATAGCCTACCGGTCTTCTTCACAAAAACTATTATTGTAGAAATGTAGAATATTTCCTCTAGATTAGAACTTGCAGGGATATGATGAGGTTGATCCGTAGTATGAGGGAAACCATAATAGCCGCCTCAACTCATAATATTAAAAAGCCTTTTGTCGGTTGGCTTAGAGACATACATTCTCTGGGTTTTCGGCATCTGGACGTTGAGTTTTTCAAAATCATAGATGAACCATACACTATTGGAAACAGCGTTGGTAGGCTTAAGTCGATAGATGGCGAGGCAGTTCAGGAACTTAAACATTGGGTTGAAAGCAACATGATAAAGGTAATCTCCTTTGAGGCTGGGTCTCTTCTCGTAGATGATGATAAAAGGCTTAGAAAATCCGTCGCCAGAATTCGTGAAGTCATTTCTACAGCTCTCTTATTTAAATGTCCAATTGTCAGCGTCACTCCATCGTCGTTCAAAGAGAATGTTTCAAGAGAAGACATCGTCAGAAGTTGTAGAGTTTTGATGGATGAATGCGGCAGTTACAATGTTAAGCTTTCCCTTGAGAATGGCGAAGTAAGCTCAATTAAAATTCTAAGGAGACCTGAAGATATAAGCTATGTGATCGATAAAATAGGTTCGCCGTCTTTAGGCATTTGTCTGGATGTTGCCGCGGCTG
Organism: Candidatus Bathyarchaeota archaeon; assembly: GCA_018396795.1. Next base: position 6,557 of record JAGTRH010000021.1, on the reverse strand, counting down.
CCACTATAGACTTCAATATTGTATCTTACATATCGCAATTCATAGACTACGTTGATATAATCCATATAAACGATGTGACGAAAGACCTTAAATTTAAGAACCTTATAGTGGGATTAGGTGACCTGGAGTTTAATCCTTTTATGAGCATCGTTAAGAAACATAAGATTCCATTGGTTATAGAGATATACTCTGGTTATGGGCCTGTAGACCTTTTTCTATGTAAAAGACAGATAGAAAAAATTCTCCATCATGTAGACTGCTAAACTAGATTAGTTAACTCCTTTTGAATGATCGTCGATATTTAGATAAGATAAATGGAATCGCGAGTTAAGCCTACATGCTGTAGGACTTTGCTTCTGCTAGGTCTTAGTATTTAGTGCGGCTGGCGGGATTCGAACCCGCGATCTGAGGCTTGGGGGGCCTCAATCCTAACCAGACTAGACCACAGCCGCTCAGCCTCTAACAACTTCAGAGTACCAGAGAGATTTATTAATTTTAAGATTCACTATTACGGCTCTTCTCCCGCATTAGAATCCAGTCTGGTTTGTCTCCCCTCCTCAATGGTTCGTGTATAGCTACTGTTTACAAGTCGATATATTGCTTCGGCTTTAGTCTGATTTAATCCTTTAACCTTCATAAGCTCCGTTATCGAAGCATTGAAAACTCTTCTGAGACTTCCAAACTTCTCTAGTGTTCTCTCAGCTAGCGTAGGTCCAATGCCGGGTATCGAAGTTAAAACTTTAACTCTTTCATCGACCTTCTTACTGGTCTTCGGAACGGTTATCGGCTGTTTAGACTCGCCTCTCCTATGAAGTCTTAAAGCCACGATATGTATGTATTCAGCACTTTGCACTCTATCATACGCGTATAGGACTGGTACTTCAAATCCTAGGGATATAGCTGACATAGCCCCCAATACGGCTTTAGTCTTCGTTGTAAACTCGCCTATTCTCGCGACATCCCCCTCCAGTAGTAAAACTGGCTTTTCATAGTGGTCTTTAAGCGATTTAATCTGTTTGAAAAGCCGCCCATCGAATATAGATGCTATAAAGTCTTGTAGAGTTTTCCGTTCAAAAGCGACTCTGCTTGAAAGTACATAGTCGCCAACTTCTAAAAGCTCATATACTATTCTAACGCCTTTATCCTTCAATATTGATGGGACCCCTGAATCCCTCTCCCTCTCGTCAACGATTATCCTCATCATGCTATATTATTATGGCTTAATCTTATAGGTTTATAATGTCTCTCTTACTGTTTTTTTAACGTCTAAGCCAAGGTAGAGTCTACCTAAATCCTCATTTTTGAGTATTTCTTCTGAAGGTCCAGATGCTATGCATCTTCCAGAAACAAGCACATAGGCTTTATCAGATATTTCTAAAGTCTTTAGAACATTCTGTTCAGCTATTAAAACGGGTATTCCCCTATTCTTTATCTCACGTATTTTCGATAAAACCATTACAGCATTTTTAGGGGAGAGGCTAGCAGTAGGCTCGTCTAATAGTAGAAGTCTAGGATTGCTTATAAGAGCTCTGGCAATAGCTAGAAGTTGTCTTTCTCCTCCACTTAAGCTATCTGCCTTATTACTCAGTAGGGCTTTGAACTCAGGGAAAACCTCTAAAATTTCATCGATGTTTAAATCATTTTTCCGAGCGTAGGCGCCAATCTCAAGATTCTCTTTAACGGTTAAACTTCTAAAAACGTTGTTAATTTGAGGTACATAACCTATACCCATTCTCGCCAGTTTTGTGGTTGAGGCTCCTGTTATGTCAACTCCATTGTAAATTATGCTTCCTTTAAAGATCTTTGTAAAACCCATTATACTCTTTAGAACTGTAGATTTTCCGCTTCCATTCGGTCCAAGTAAAGCTACAATCGATCCATTATCTAAATCTATGTAAATGTCTTCTATAACTGGTAGTTTCCAGTATCCTGCTGTTAAATTTGAAATTTCTAAAATCCTCATACAGACCCCAGGTAAACCTTAATCACGTCCTCATTGTTTATAACGTCAGTGGGTTCACCTTCAGCTATAATTTTTCCTTGATGCATCACATGGACTTTGTCAACATGTTCCATGAGAAGCTCTATCCTATGCTCTACTATGAAAAGTGTGACACCCATATTTTTTCTAAGTTTTACGTAAATATCGTTAGCAAGCACCGGATTAACACCTGCAGTAGGCTCATCCAGAAGTATCATACTAGGCTCTGATATAAGTGCTCTTGCTATTTCAAGAAGCTTCATCTGACCTCCAGAAAGCTCAATAGCAGGTACATAGCAGTGTTTTTCCAACCCGAGAAACTTCAAGATTTCTAAAGCCTTATCCCTAACATCGTTTTCAAACTTCAGCCAATGTTTACGTTTAAATAATGCTTGTAGAAAACCCTCTCCGGGGTTTTTAATGCTCATGATTAAATTGTCTAGAACTGTCATTCTTTGAAGTATTCTAGGTATTTGGAAAGTCCTTACAAGCCCCTTATGATATATCTGATGAGGTTGTAAACCGTCTATACGCTCACCATTAAAAAATACTTTACCTGAATCCGGCTTATATACGCCAGTTAAAACGTTGAAGAGCGTTGTCTTTCCACTACCATTAGGACCTATGAGACCCACTACGGCTCCCCTTTCAATGTTTAAGTTAACACCATTAACTGCAATTAAACCTCCAAATTGTTTAATTAAGTTGTCAGTAGTTAAGATCGGCTCATCCATGATTTCACTTCCATAAACCTGGACGCCATAATCTTACGTAGTGTCTTCTCATGGGGTCTAATCTTCTCCTTTAATAATCCTTGCGGCCTATAAAATACAACTGTTATCACTAAAATAGCTGTAAGCATAACTTGCAGATTCACTGGGTCTAAGGGAAGATTCAAATAGTCTTTAAGTAATCTTGAAGACCTTTGAAACCCCTCAACCATGAAAGCACCTAAAATAGCACCTAAATTGTTAGCTGGGCCTCCTAATATCACCATCATCCATATTGTGAATGTCACCGTTGGTTCAAACATATACGGGCTTACAGTGCCAATATATTGAGCAAATAGGCCTCCCGCAAGTCCCGACATGGCTGAACCCACTGCGAAAATCTGTACCTTATACTTAAAGACGTTCTTCCCATATGTGGATGCTATAAGTTCATCCTCTCTTATGGTTTTCAGCACCCTGCCATATGGTGACTTAACAATGAGCTCACATATGAAATAACATATCATGAGAATGCCGTATATTAAAACTATCTGAATGATAAGCCTTTCTCTAAATGTTAAACCTAGAATTGTTATAGGTGGCGGTATTCCGGAAATACCCCAAACACCTCCAGCAAGCCATCCTTCATTCTTAATGATAAGCTTCATAACTTCACCTAATGTTATCATTGTTATGGCTAGGAAGTCCTCCTTAAGCCTTAAAGCAGGGAGAGACGTTAGAACACCTATCACGCTGGTAATTAATATGGCTAATATGCTGCTAATTATAAACGGATATTTTAGACTGCTCATGATAGCGGTTACATAAGCACCTATCATGAAGAAGGCTACCTTTCCAAAGTTGGCTAAATTCGTGTAGCCGTATTCAAGGTTTAGGCTTATAGATAGAGTTCCAAATATGCCTGCATATGCGACCGCATCCAATAAATACATGAGTGGATCGGCCATGTTATGCCCTCCTTTTTGCAACCGCCATAAGCCCCTCAGGCTTTAGAATAAGTGTAGCAACAAGTATT
>JAGTRH010000021.1:0-2820 GCA_018396795.1 Candidatus Bathyarchaeota archaeon | reverse complement strand
TGAAGGCTACAGCTGATCTATAGTCTGCTGAAAGCGCAAGCCAAGTTAAAATTACAACTCCAACGTTTTCTGAGAGTCCTAAAATGAACGATGCTATTAAAACACCGTAGAAGCTCCCTATACCCCCTAGAAGTGTTATAGCGAATGTTTGAAGAAGAACCTTCCAGCCTAGTAGTGGGACGAGGCTGCTTCTCATCGCTAAGAATATTCCTGAAAAGCCTGCTAGTGCTGCACCTAGAGACCAAGTGAATAAGCTGACTTTATCCAGATCGATTCCAGATGCTACTGCAAGCTCGGGATTGTCAGCTGCAGCTCTAATAGCTTTACCCAGCTTAGTTTTTATAAGCAATATATGAAGTGAAAATGCTATAACCACTGCAACTATTAAAATAGCTAAAAGTAATGGTGTAGTTATGATAGGGCCTATGCTTAGGGTAGGCCATATTATTCTAAAAGATTGTATTCCACCTCCAAAAGTCTGCATAAGGAAATGTCTTATTAGAAATCCTAATCCTATCGATGATACCATGAGATGGACTAGGGAGGCTCTCCTAGATCTTAGAGGTTTAAATAGGAGGAGGTAGCTTGAACCGCCCATAAAGGCTGATAAGGCTACGGCTAAGCCTATAGCCAAATAAATGTCTAGATTAAATGTGACTAGAAATAGAAAGGCCATATATGCTCCAAAAGTAATGTATTCAGCGTGCGCAAAATTCGGAAAACGAGATAAACCATATGATAGAGACAGGCCTACCGTAGCCAGCATATACATACAACCCCATATAATGGAGTTCATTAAAACCTGAAGCCAATTTATCATCATTACCACCAAAAATAAAAAGGGAAAATGTTAAGGCCAGTAGCCTATAGCTTCAAACTTGTATTCTCCGTCTTTTCTAACCACGTCCCATATCTCATATACTTGGTATAGCTGGTCGCCATTCTCATCGAAAAGCTTATAGCCAGTTGCCCCCATAAACGTTTGACTTACGTCTTTAAGAGCTTCACGTATTTTAGCGCCGTCATATTCTCCGGCTTTCGCTATGGCTAATATAGCCATCATAGTGGCATCGTATGCCGTATCAGCGTACATAGAGGGGTCTTCTCCAAATCTCGCTTTGAATTTGCTCTTAAAAATATCATAACTTTCAAGTCCCACTGGAGCCGACGGCCTAGTGCCTATGCATGCCCTGCTCATGAACTCTGCTGCCGCCGGGTCTTCAAACATTGGATCACCGTAGATTCCTTCGGCGCAAACCCAAAGTATGTTGTCTAAACCCATTTCCAACGCCTGTCTAAACATTATTTTTCCATCCTCATAATAGCCGACATATAGAACACCATCTGGCTTCAAATCCTTAACCGTCTGTAGCTCTGTTGTGAAATCTAACTTGGCAGGATCATATGTTATTGTCTTGATTACTCTCGTTCCCAGTACCTTTCCCGCCTCCTCCATTACACCGACACCATATGGATTATTCATAACCAATACTACTACTCTGGAGGCCCCCCTCTTTACTAAAAGCTCTCCTAATGCCTTACCCTGCAATGTATCGCTTCCAACGGTTCTGAAGATATAATCGTCTGGAAACTCCGTGGTTATGTAAGGTGCTGTAGCAGTCGGAGATATTAAGACAACATTATGCTCATTGGCATAACTACCCATGGCTCTTAAAACACCGCTAGCCATGGGTCCTATAACGATTTGGCACCCATCTACTTCAACGAGTTTTCTCAAAGCTTCTAAACCTCTAGTTGGATCAGTACCGTCGTCTTCAACTATGAGAACTATTCTTCTACCGGCTATTCCACCTTTCGAATTAACCTCATCCACGGCTAGTTGAACACCTTTAACTATATTAGCACCCATAGGGCCGAGAAGACCTGTTAAAGACATTATACAACCTATTTTGATCTCCATCGGCAGGACTGGAGAAACTTCTTGAAGGGCTTGCTGTCGTCCTTCAGCTAACCCGGCTTGTCGCCCCTCATTATAACCTCTTTGATAAGCCTCTGAAGTAGCTGTCTGTCCGGCGTAGTAGCCTGCTGCGCCAGCTATTATAGCAATGACTACTATAGCTATTAGAGCTATGGATGTGGATATGGCTTTACTTTTTCCATTCATGTATGCATCACCTCTAGAAAGACCGTAAAGAATTACTTGAAACTCATTTAAATTCTTTACTGTACTTTTAAGTACTTTATGGTCTCTTAAAAAGTCTTAATAACAATTTCAAGTCAATATTTAGAAACTTTTAATCATAACGACTATCGACATGAATATCATCGAGAAGACTATTAGAGCGTAGTCGTTCCTAGACATTTTCAACTCGTATAGGCTTGTCCTCTTCTTTATCGCTCCGTAGGCTCTAGACTCCATGGCTTCAGCAAGCTCCATGCTTCTCTGGAAGCTTCTTATGAATAATGGTACAAGTATTGGCAACGTATTGCGAATCCTCTCTATAATCTTTCCTTTTTCAAGCTCTAATCCTCTAGACTTCTGCGCATCCATTATTGACTGCGCTTCTAAAGCTATGTCTGGTACAAACCTCATAGCGGCTGTGAAAGCAAAGCATATATCGTAGGGGATTTTAAGCTTTTCTAAGGCTAAGCTTAAGTCCTCTGGTGTTGTTGTGAGGAAGAATAGGGAGAAGGCTCCTATGAGTGTTACAAATCTAATGGTCATGGCGGCTGCCATAGTTAAACCTTCCAATGTGAAGCCTCCCATGTAGAAATAGCTTGTTAAAAAGTTTACACCGAATATGAACATCATTAAAACGGCTGATCCCCTAAGGGAATTCAGCCAAAACTTAACCACTC
>JAGTRH010000208.1 GCA_018396795.1 Candidatus Bathyarchaeota archaeon | reverse complement strand
TTACTACAAGTAAAAATGTAGAGGCGCGCTAAATGTACGTCTCTATAATTAGCAGCTTTCTTGAGGAACTCGGATATAATGATATTGTAGATGGTTGTTATAGTTTAGGGGTTTATGCAGTGGAGTTGAGGGGGAGAGAGTGGGGAATGGCCAGCAGCGTACCCTTCTTTGAAGATCAGGAGAGGGAGCAAAGGCGGGAGGCTTTACTTGAACAGTTAAAATCTAACCGCATAAAAATATCATGCATCAATATTCAGACATTCTATTTTGATCACCATGCAAAACCTGTTATATCAAACCTGGTGGATATTGTCAGAAAACTTTTTAAGAATCCACATGTAACAACGCGAACGCTCTATTTAGGTCCACCAAACGATACTGATCCAGAAATATCGGATAAAGAGTATGCGGGAAGAGTTTCAGCTGAATTAAAAAACATACTCGATAAAACTGCTGATCTTGGCTTAGAAATAGCTTTAGAAAACCATGGTGCAAAAGATAGATCTTTAGGTGTTAAGAGGGATTTTCTTCAGATGGTGCTTAAATATGTTAATTCAGAGAGGCTTGGTCTCACGTTAGACACGGGATGTTTCTACTGGCTTTATCCCCTTGACGAATATTACAAAATAACAGAGTATTTTCTTCCTTATGTAAAGAATGTCCACCTCAAAAATCAAACATTTCCGCCGGAACAAAGACACGGAATGAAAAGTGGTATACCGGTTCAGGAAGCGCATGATACTCTTTATGATGGGGATATAGATCTGCGTCGAGTTATAAAGATGCTTGAAGGTTCCGGTTATGATGGAGCTCTCTGCATTGAAGATCATTCATTTGCTAGATTGGCAAAAGTTAAAGGTGGTGGAATAGAAGAAATGAGGAGGATAATTAAAAGAGACATTGAGTTTATTAGAGACATTCTTTGAAACCATTTAAAATTAGATTGAAACTTTTCCTTAATATTTAAATCGCTTTTCAATATGCGCTTTCCGTTGTTAGCAAGCGGCTTCTTGCCACATATTCTGCCTTCTTCTTTGGATCTAGGGTTTTCCAAAGAAGCAGTTGTTTTCGGATGTGATCTATGAACTGCGGGCATCGAACTACCCATTGCTTTGGCTCGCCGCTCACGCGTCTTATCACTAGATAGAAACTGTAATCTCTCCCTTCCAAAATTCCCTGAATTAAGGTGTTTTGAACTATGCTTAGTTCTGCCGGAAGTAGTAGTATTTGTAAAGAGAAACTTTTCTCTCTGGGGTTGATGCCAAAAATATTTGTAATTCTGAATTTTGGTTGTTCCGAGCCTAGACCCTCAAAATATTCGCGGAGATACATTAATACCCCTAAAACTTCATTTTCATCGGCTTTAAGTGGCATCTTTAATTCCCAAACGTCTCCTCTTGGTTTTGATGAGACCTTCCACCTTCTCTCTAGTGATGGAGTAACATGCTTTGAGATTATTATAGATGGATAGAGCGAGCTTAGCATGACCGCCACAATCAATATTGCCATAGATAAAATTATTGAGATGGAAGCAAAGTTAAAGATGAAGCTCTGTGGGAGAACACCTATACTTATGAACATTCTGTTCAGGGCGAAACCAAGCAAGTATCCTATAATTGTGCCCCCCAAAGCAAAGATGATGCTTTCAGTCAAGTACATTAAAGATGCCCCTTTAGGAGAGAGCCCCAGAACAGAGCACGTGTCTATTTCTTTTCTCCTCATCTGATAAGAACCCATCATTAGGTTCGCTATGGATAAGGAAATGATTATCAAAAGGATGCTGGAAGATTCCCATCCTAAGAATTGAAAGGTGGAAACTTTCCACAGCCCATAAGACCGCCCCTCATATCCAAAATAGACCATTAGGTCGGTGCCGTAAACAATTTCGGATGCGACGTTCCTTAAACTCTCAGCCGTGACCTCTATTTTAGGAATGAGAGCAATACTGGAGATAAATCCGCCCAATTTTAGCGCCGTTTTCCATGGGATAACTATTACGTTGCTGAGGCTGAGAGAGAATGGTTCTATATCTACGAATATGGGCGGAGCAAGCTGGAGGTCAGCTGAGAAGCCTGGATCTAACGGATATAAACTCCGTCCATCAAAGTCGATGTGTTCTACTCCAATATCCATTATTCCACTAACAGTGAAGACTCTGTCTAAACCAAGTATGTAAATCTTGTCACCTACTGTCACATTTAATTGATTCGATATGCTGTATGGTAAAATGCATTGGTAATCGCTGAGGAACTCCATCCATCCGCCCGTAATCATGTTGAACTTTTTAATTTCTTCATCAGATATGCCTAAGACAGCCACGGGTTGCACCGTTAAGGTTTTACCTTCTTCCTTGAGGGAGATGAAGGTCAACTGAACCCCTTCTGGATAAGTTGGTCTAGGATAAAGCCAGACGCGGGGAGAGAGCGTATAGTTGTTTCCAACCAACCCATACAAGAAGTCAAAGATAGGTATATCTAAGATTCCACCAAGCGTGCCTTCAGGGGGCGCTCCATAAACATTTTTTATAAGAACACCGTTATAAGGAGAATTTGCCGTTATTTCGGTTTTTGTTAATGTTAGTATGGGAACAGTAGATGTGAGACTAACCTGCGCTGCCGTATACATAATGATTGTAAGAAAAACGAGCGAGGTGAGGAGTGGCCTACGTTTCATGTTTTCAATGGACACTATAATTGTTTGGATCATTATGGCAAGGTCCTCTTGCTTAAAGAGGTGAAAGCCAAGTTTATCTACTGATACTTTTTCTAAAAGGGATTTGATGTCCATCATAAATATTAAGATAATGAATGTCAGAAGGAGAGCGATGCCGACGCCTACGATAGCTATCATAGAGTTGGCTATTATGTAAAAAGATGGATGGACGAAGTAAAATATGCAAAACAGGCTCAGCGCTATGATGAAGACTGTTAAGAATTTTTTGAATCCAGACATCATGAAGAATTTTGAGGAGAAAACTGAGAAAAGAATTATCAGTAGCGAGAAGAAAGTTATCGAGTAAGTTGCTTCCTCATAGGTTGGCATAAGTTCACTGCTATATGCCCTTGAAAGGTAAGATGTAGCTATCAAGATGTTCTGATAAGCCTTTTCATACGTGAAGTTTCGAAGGAAATTATTCGCATTTTCCAGGTAAATTGCGGATCTGCTGAGCAATTCTTCAATCATAGGGCGTCTAACATAATATACTTCCAGTTTAGAATAGCGACTATTTATTA
>JAGTRH010000207.1 GCA_018396795.1 Candidatus Bathyarchaeota archaeon | reverse complement strand
GACAAATGCTATAGAGTTTGGCGCGTTTAGGCTACCTAATGGGAAAGTAACCCCATATTACATTGACTTAAGGGTTATTCCTAGCTTCCCAGATGCTTTTACAAAGGTAACAGAGATATTTGTAAATGCGGTTAGAAGCAAAATTGGAGTGGAAAAATTCGATAGAATAGCGGGTATACCAACAGCAGGCTTACCTTTAAGTGCGGTCACAGCCTATACTCTTAAAAAGCCCTTCCTCTATGTAAGGCAGAAGCAGAGACTTAGAGGTAGAGAACGCAGGGTTGAAGGAATCATCATGCCAGGAGACAGAGTTTTATTAGTAGACGACCTTGTGACTACTGGCTTAAGTCTAAAGAAGTCTGCCTTAGCAGTTAGGGCTGAGGGAGGAGTTGTTTCAGATGCATTTGCTCTACTAGATAGAGAAGAAGGAGGGAAAGAAAGGCTTACAAGCATTGGTGTAAATTTACACGCTGTGTTAGGGATAAAGGAGATCGCCCAAAAACTCTACGAGATAAATGCGATAGGAGAAGATGAAATGAAGATAATATTAAGTCAAGTAAAAACAAAAAGGACTTGAATCAATTTTGAACAATCATATTCAATTTCTCAATCGCTTCGAATGGGTTATCAAAATCGAACTCTAGAAACGGCACGCTTAAACCTGCCTTAAGCATTTCCCTCTCTAAAAATTGCAGAAATATTCCTTTTTCTCCGATATACTCAATTTGATCATCTATTTTGCGTACTGCGCTATTAACTGCACAGGACGGAGAACGCTTAATGCCAACAACCGCTAGAATCTGAATACGTGGTTTCTTACCCATGTCTACCAAGTTTTTTAGTTGTTCAGTCACTATTTTTGCTAATCTTTCACAGTACTCTTTAAAGCCTAGTAATCTTTCATATTCATCTTTTGTTCTAGATGGACGAGGGTTACCGCAAAAGGTATATTCCGGACATGGCATCTGGATAACTCCAATCTTATGCCTTAAAACAAACTCAAGAATCTCAGATGCTAATCCAATATTTCTTTCAAGGGACTTTCCATCCTGCCACCATCTTGTACCCTTATTAAGTAAACAATGAGATACCACTAAAACTTTAGATACATGTTCCAACCAAATTTCACCAGTTAAGATAGATGCTCCATTTATTTTCGTTTGATAAATCACTGCGTTGGCGGACGTTTTTGCACATAAAGATATCTTTTTGCTTTTCCCTCTCGAGTTAATATTCCATCCCTAACAAGGTCTAGCAAAACATGTGCTACCGCAGTTCGATCATAATGGTAACCTATTCTAGTCATTTCTTTATGAACATCATCAAGCGAGCGAGGTATCGTAAACCATCCTTCCTTCCACAAGCGCTCAACAATGCCCCGGCATGTTTCAGCTTTAGCTGGTGACAATTGAGTTGGTTCTGACGTGATAATTTGCTGAGATTTATAGCTGGCGACGCTTGAAAGGACCTTTTCCACAACGTCTTTTATCTGGTCTTCTTGACAGCTTATCTCAAACTCAATGCTTCCAACTCTCATCTTTATTTGAACTGGGGGCTTTCCCTCCGCTTTTTCGCCCATTTTTCTCTCACTTTCAATTGTTGTTTATTGTATTGCACATCTTGTTCATGCGCAACATTTATATACAACATCGGCCACCTACAAATTGGTGAATATTGTTGATTGAACAAATACATTATGCAACAACACCAAGATATAATTTTCCCCGAATATTTGAAAACGTAAATCTTCCAAAGAAAATTGTTGAGTTAAGTCTTAGCTCCATGATTGAGATTAAGGAAAGATGCTTTCAACCATCAATAGATATTGAGAGTGTACAGCTCGAAAGAATTGAGGAACAAGAAGAAATAATCGAAGTTTACAGTAGAGGTTCAATCCCATTGATATTGCCTCTAGAACCAATACCCGATGGCACTCCAGTAATAGCGATTGATGCCTCAAGTATTAAAGTTGGAGAGACAGAGAGCGGTGTTTTATATGCTGTCAGGGGTGCAGTAGTGTGGAATGAGAGAAAACATTATAGATATGTGCGTTTGGGTCCATTCCCCTTCTATATAACCGAAGAGAATAAGAGGGAAATTCTTAAAGTTCTCGGACAGTATTCCCCATCAGTTTTCAGCTCGAGCTTATCATTTCTGATCGAGGTTCAAAGTCGCTTATGATGGTCTCAAACTCGATAAGCGACAGTATAATTCTCTGGGATGGTTCGATGGCATCAAAACAATCGAATGGTCTAGATACGTTAGCGCGTGTTCTTAGAGATGCAAGAAATAATTCAAATATAATTTTATCATTCTCAAAAGCCTCAACAGTACGGTTCTTGGGTAGAAAGATCACGGATTTAATTGTTAAGCAGAGACCTCCATGTCTATTAGAGATTGATGAACAGATGCTATCAATAAGAACAAAAAATTTACGTTTACTCGGTAAAATCTTTGTTGCTAAATTAAGCGATAGAGGCTATACATTTAGGCTTGATATTGATAAAGAAATGCCTAAAGAGATTCAGATGTTAGCTGTTCAGAGATTACTTGGGAACGATTTGATTTTTCAGGGTTACCCAGAAACGCTACGTCTAGCACATATTTTTTCAACGTTCACGGCTAGCGATGTTATAGGAATACAACGATTCATAACCAGAGAGTATGGACTTAAAGTGGTTACCTTGCCTAGTATTCGAAAAGCATTATTTGGGCCATTCGGCACAGGCGGCGCCGGGGATTAAGAGATATGCGCTTGTACAAGAAGGCTGGTAATACAATACATATTATTAGTTTCCCCGATGAGGAAGTGGAGAAGGGGTGCTATCTATTGATTGAGGATAAGAAAGCTAATAAATCGATGATAGTTCAAGTTATCGACATTCAATTCGCGAATGTTCCAGGGATGATGGAAGAGCTTCTGCGCGAACCATTTATAGACGAGTCAGTTAAGGGTGAGGATGTTGACCCTTTTAATATAACGTCACACATATTGTATGTTCAAGATGCCCGCCTACTTATTTGCAAAATTCATGGGTCAATAAAGAATGGTAAGCTGAGTTCAGATAGCTCATGGCTACCATCAAGAACTCACTCTTTAATATCTAGGTTACCTATTGCAAGGCTAATGGAGATAGCTAATGTTACGAGAAAATTTCCAATAAACCTTGGTGAAACGATGGAGATGACACCTATAGCGATTGACGCATCTAACTTGGATGGAAAACTTAATATAGTTACCG
>JAGTRH010000206.1 GCA_018396795.1 Candidatus Bathyarchaeota archaeon | reverse complement strand
TACGACAACTCTACCGCCCATTAGGAGTCAACTTTCCCTCCTAAATCCAGCCTAACACATCATCCATGCTATAAATTCCAGGCTTCTCCTGCTTATAAATCCATTCCACAGCATATAAGGCTCCTTGAGCAAATACACTCCTTGAGAACGCCATATGCTCAATACGTATCATCTCATATGGTCCAGCTACGATGATTTCATGTACGCCTGGAACACCTCCAGCCCTAACAGCGAGAACTTCCAGCTCATCTGGCTTCCTAGCGCTCAAGCCCTCTCGCCCATAGGATATACTTGTGTAACCTCTAGCCTCTGATATTATCTCTCCCATCTTCTTTGCCGTTCCGCTTGGAGCATCCTTCTTTCCGGAATGATGAATTTCGACTATACTGAAGTCATAGCCGGATGGGAAAATCTTCATCATACGAAGTAGCCTAAATAGTATATTTACACCTATAGCATAATTTGGTGAGAAGACCGCTGGAACCTTGCCTGTAACAGCATCCCTAATCTTTCTCATTTGCTCATCTGTGAAACCAGTCGTTCCCATAACTATTTTCTTGCCTAAATTAGCCACTACTGGCAAGTTGGTAACTTCGGCCTGAGGCGTGGTAAAAGACACGTATACATCCGCGTCTTTAACAGCTTCCTGAAGCCTTGTTGGATCGACGATTTTGATATTTAGGTCGCAGATCCCAGACTCCTTTAAAGTCTTGTTAATGTTTGGATCCTCTTTAGCAGCGACCGCACCCACTATTTTAAAGTTCCTCATAATGGCTTCCTTGATTAACGTGCTGCCCATTCTTCCGGTTGCACCAGCAACACATAATTTAATATCGGTCGTATGCTAGCCCCTCCCAGAAACGCTCATTGTATAAGCGCTTACTTAAATCTACATCAAAGAAGTCTTCTACAGGCTTAAGGATCTCCGGATTCCTTTCATAAACTACCCTAGCCGTATTCAAAATCACTTCCAGACCCTTCTTTGTCATTCTTCCAAGTGGACGTCTGCACGGCCCGGAGGGCATTCCAAGTATATTCATGAGCGTCTTGTATGGAAGCGGATTTCTGGCTCTACATGGAATACTGCCATATAATGTTTCCTCTTCGGTTCTAACCGTTACTATTGAGAAAAGCGGTTTTAGACCATCAAATAGATTTTTAGCTTCTTCGCTTCTTCCTTCGAGAATCGCCTTAGTAAGCATACTAGTAGCTTTAGGCGCAATATTCGATGTAACCGAGACCACACCACTCGCACGTATTTCCGGGTTAGTCATCATCTCGTAGGTTTTATCATCGTCTCCGGATAATATATCAAAATCTTCGCCACAAAACTTCCTAGTTAACTTCATATTTTCAATATTGCCTGTTGCCTCCTTAACGGCTCTAACATTTTTAAACCGTGAATGGAGAGTTGCTAGATCTTGGGGTAGAAGCTGTGTTCCAGTTCTTCCTGGAATAACATAGGGAATAACTTGAACATCCGGGAACATGGAAGCTACGGGTTCTATATATTCTCTCCTTATTTCTAAGGAGCTAGGTCCATTATAGTATGGATCAACTAGAAGGATGCACCTAACGCCGAAATCATAAATCTCCCTTGTCATTTCGATAGTTTTTTCCGTACAATTGCTTCCAGTTCCACCTATAGTGACGCATCTATCTTTAGACGCTTCATATACCTCTTTAATAATTTTTATGCTCTCTTCATGACTTAGCGTAGGACTTTCGCCAGTTGTCCCAACAGCCAAAAGCCCGCTTACACCCTCCTCAATCTGAAACTCAACAAGCCTCCTCAAGCCTTCATAGTCGACTTCAAAATTACTTTTCATGGGTGTTATTAAAGCCGTATAGCAGCCCTCAAACTTTTTTACCTTCATCAATCATTCCCCTCGAAGTTACTCTGAAGATTATCGATTAGTTATTTATGTTTTTCGTTTAAATATTACGAAAAACGTACAAATCTACGATTTTCGCAAAAAATATTTTTAGGCTAAAAGAAATAATAAATTGTGGATCAAATAGATCTCAAAATATTAAGTATCCTGAAAGAGGACGCTAGGGCTAAATATGTGAATATAGCAAGAATTGTCGGTTTAACTGAGGGTGCTGTAAGGAGAAGAATAAAGCAACTCAAGAATGAGGGTGTTATAAGAAGATTCACTGTTGAGACTAGCGTAGATTTCGAGGGGATAGTTTTGATCGAAACTGAACCAGCTAGAACTAAGGAGGTTACTCGAGAAATAAAGAAGATTGCTGACCGTGTCTTTGAGGTTTCTGGTGAATATGACGTTGCGGCATTAATTCAAGCTTACACAATAGAGGAATTAAATAGCAAGATTGATGAAATACGGAAATTACCATGGGTTTTAAATACGAAAACTCTAATAAAACTTAAGGATTAATTTGAGCATGTGAAATAAAGGCAACACTACCTAAAGGGCTCTGAGAGCGCGATACATTCTATTATACGCCGCTGCAAAGTCTTCATCTTTAGATAGCATATCATAAGTAATCTTATAAAATTGAATAAATCCCTCAAAGTTTTTTTCTTTAACAATGCTCTCCAATTTCATAGCCCTAGACATAAACTTATCCAGATAATTAGCTACATGTTCATTATCCATCTGTATTGATGCATATAATAAAGGATCTTCTGATATAACAGCCTCGCAAAGAGTGAGCTGTAAAGTGAATGTTGTCCCGCCAAGACGTCTAAGCATGCGCGTATCTTCTTCACTAATTACTGATGCAAAAGCAATATTTACGAAGTGAGTTAAAGCTAGAGTTAAAGCCATTACTTTGTCATGAAGCTCACAATCGACCGTTATTATCTCAGCCTCGGGGAAGAAATTTTTTGCTAAATTTTCCTCAAGCACTTGATTATTTACTGGTATAAGCGCAATTCTCTCACCAAACATTTCTTGAGCCCCAGGTCCAAAAAGCGGATGAAGCGATAGAATTTTTAATCCACGCTCGGCAACTTCTCTTAAGACTGGGAGAACTTTAGATTTAAGCGAAGATATTTCCACAACGATCGTTCGCTCTTCTAGTTCTGGCAGTATTTCAACTAAAACTTTGGGTGTGACGCTTATAGGAGTTGAAATTAACAATAAATCAGCTATCCTAGCGGCCTCAATATTGTTTTCAGCCAATTTTACACCTAAATGTTCAGCGGCATATTTGGCTCTGTCAGCCTTTACGTCTGATATTATAACATTCATACCGCGCCTAAGAAAGTATTTAGCAAACCACA
>JAGTRH010000205.1 GCA_018396795.1 Candidatus Bathyarchaeota archaeon | reverse complement strand
ACCGGCGGAAGAAGAGAATTTAATCTCGGAAAAATCTCCTGGGTTCAAAGTTTTGCCGGCGAAATAAGAAACATGTGCAATTGCATTCTAAATAATGTTCGACCAATATGCGATGAGAAGATCGGGGCTGAGACAACAGCAATAGTTCAAGCAGCATACCTATCGCAGAAAAGGGGCAAGAAACCGGTAACCGTTGATGAATTCAAGAAATACGCCATGAAAGTAAGGAATAGAGAGGGAGATAAAGCTCCAGAAATTCTGTTGAAAGAATTACTTAAGGGTGTAGGAAAAGCATGAAACATAAGCAGTTTTGCATGTAATGCTTTCTCTTTCTTATTTCTAAATTAACCTCAAGTATTTTGTGATCTTTTCCTGACGCAACTCATCCTTAAGGAGTACACTGGTCTTTATCCACTCCTCAACAGGGATCGAAAACTTTGTTCCAATGTGTTCGAGGGCCTCATTAATCGTATTAAACCTCTCATATCCATGTTTGAAAGCTTCTCGTACACATTCCCTGTTGATCCAAACGCCTAGTGGCGTAATAAAACTTGGGTGAATCTCCCTCATAGCTACTACACCGGCTTGTTTACCTTCCCTTGATAGAAACTCAGCAGCCGCCAGCCTAACGGCATAATAACACCCGCCCAGAGATGCGTATGTTGTTCTCCCATGATAGCCCTCCCAGTCGCTTCCCATGGAAATGCTCTCACCCTGAGGATTCCAGAGCGTCCCTGGATACCAAGCTTCTATCCACTCGTACCTCCATTTTGATGGCGTCAAAAGGATAACAAATCTGTTCCCCAGATAGCTAAAACTATAAACTCTATATTCGCTTATTTCAGGCTTACCTTTAACTTCATCCTCAATCAGGCGCCTTGAGATTGATGAGTCAACAGCCGTAATGCTCCATCTCGTTGGCACCATTCTCCGCTGTTTTTTGACGCCGAAGGCACCTACACTAAAGGCCCTTTGGATCCTTGATACTGGAACATTATTTAAGTAAAGGTTAAGTATCGCATCCTCAGCCTTCAAGTCAGCGTCTCCAAACGCCTTCTCAATCCTATGATCTATCTTCGCGTTCTCGATCTCGATTTTAAGCAAGGGAGCTGAGGGCCCCATAGGCTGGATTTCATCATCAAAAAGGAATCGGCCGGAGAGCTTCCTCTTGAAGATCGCTTCTGTGTTAACCGGCTCTTTCGATAAGGCTATTTCCATGGTTCTACTCAGAAATTGCTCATTATCAAACGGCTTTTTAACATTAGCTCTAAAATTTCCTCGAATCAAACCGGTTCTGAAATGTACTATTTCATCAATAGTTCTTCCAATCCACATCTCAGGCATGTCGTAAAGTGAAGTATCACCTAAAATAGGGGGGATGAGCGGGCCAGCGTAAACATATGGGTACCCTATTCGACCAACGAAGACCCCTGGAGGGGAAGAACCGAAAATTCTTTCAGCATCTATTAAATTCTTAACTCTTAGGAAGGAATAGAGTTTAACCATTGCTGGACATCTGGTTTTTCCACAAAGCATTCTGCTACCTCTACAGAAGAGACAGAGGCTTCCTTCCCTAAAACGAAATTCAAGTCTAGGTTCTGAAGGGTTTAGATCCCCAGCAACCTTCTCATCACTTATTATATGCTCTAACCAAGGAACCTCTCGTTGAACCTTCCTCAGGATTTTTCTACCCAATATCTTCAATATTAATCATCCTTAAACTAGAAGATTTTTCTAATTGTTCTCAAAATAGTATAAGAAAAAATGGCGTGTATAAAAATTTTGGAAATAGATTTGACTGGAAAATGGCGTTTCACTCTATTCTTATCGGTTCTCCTTTTGGGGCCTCACCCTTCTTTTTTGGGAGAGTAACTTCTAATACGCCGTTCTTGTATGTTGATTTAGCCTGCTTTGGATCAACTTTCTCCGGTAACTCTACTTCCTTATAGTATTTGCGCTGAGGCGTATCAACGCTAATAGTTAGCATTGTCTCTGTTCCATGGAGTTTTATGTCCTCTTTTTCAACGCCGGGTATTTCGGCAATAACCTTTATCTCGCCATCAGTGTTGATTATGTCAACGAGCGGCTCTCGTTCCTCTCTAATAGATATCGAGGGTCTACCCAGCCTCTTCTCACCAGGTTTTATGTTACCGAACTCCCTAATCTCTGGTTTCCCGTCGGGACCAATAGTTATGCTGTATCCGTATACGAAGGGACCCCATTCCTGAACCTTTGTTCCATCCGGTAGAACCCTTTCGCGCACTAGGTCTTTTGGAGCCCTTCTTGAAAGCTCTTCAAACTCTCTTTGAAACATTCGCTCCATTTCTCTGAACATTTCGTCTATATCCTCGAAGAAACTTGAGAATGGCCATCGTCGCCTCCTAAACCATCTATCCCAAAACTCATCAATATTTGACATGAAACTTCACCAGAATAATATTGCGCAAGGATATTTTAAAACGTATCTATTTCTCCAAGAAACTTTAGTATGAGCATTGGCATTTTAACGTCTTCTCTCCGAACCCTAAACTCGTTTTTATGCGGACATATATCATCTAAAATAGTTTCACGTTTATTCCGGTTGTAAACCAGCGGGTATAAGCGGCAACCATATGGCCTATACTTATATATTCTGCACCTTCCTTCCTCATTAAGAAAGAAGCATTTTCCATTGATATTCCTCAGTCTCCATCCATGATCGACTTTTTCAGCAAAATCGCTCATTGAATAGCCTAACTTAGCTATTCTGTTAATGTCTAACTGTGTTAAAGGCATTTTAGTATCGTGGCAGCATAATGCGCAACCGTATCTCAGGCATGGTTCTCCGCTTTCCAGGCGGTTTACACCCATTAGAACACGCCAACCTGTAAATTTAAAGTACTTCTGTAAATAATTTTTACCGGAGATAATTTATATACGGTTCCTCCTAATTTTGCTGATGTCAATTCACGCGAGGTTGGTCTCAGCATGCATGAGGCTTTCGGTGTTGTGATTAAGGCGCGCACTATTGCTGAAGCTTGGGAAGAAGCTGTGCTAAAATGCTGGAGTGACGGCGTTGATGTCCCAACAGAGTATGGCGAGAGGTCCAAGGAGATTTTAGGCTTACTCGTTGTTGTTAAGGAACCATTTAGTGAACCGAGAGTTCATAGGGGCGATATACACGTCGCCATAAAGGACTCGCTGCAAAAGTATGTGGATGAAGTCTTGGATGGAACCCTTGATTGGGCCGTTAGCGAGGGAAAGATTCATTACAC
>JAGTRH010000204.1 GCA_018396795.1 Candidatus Bathyarchaeota archaeon | reverse complement strand
AAGTCGAAAGAATAAATCTGGTTTAAGCAGGTTATCGAAAAGAGGATTTTAAGAAGGGGGTTTCTATATCGATGGCGCGCGCTAAATAATCCTCAGCCATGAAGATGGCTTTGACATACTCCCCAATTTGCTAGGAATAACCCCTTACCTACTTTTAAAAGATATTTTATCCATTTTGATGATTCCTAGTTCCTACAGCAAAATCGATTCGACAGGTATCAGCCCGTCTCTCACAGATTTCAAATAGAACGTATTCAATAATTTCGTAAAATAGTATACGCCATCGGACCTTAACAAATTTGCCTTAATATTAGCAATATAGTTAACCTTTTTATTCAAATATTACCATGATCAAACTCATATGGAAGAAGAAAAGCGCGCGCTAGAAGAAGAAAAACTGATAAAAGAATGGGGGAAGAAAAGAAAGGCTAAAAGAAGAGGCAGAGGACCCTATAGAAAGAGTTCCTTGAGAGGTAGGCGGTTAAGTATAGGCTGACCGAATCGGTAGGACGTAGCGCGCACAAATTGACAGGTGGAATGTAATTTTGTACTATGCTGGCGCGTTCTATGAGATCTCACAGCTGGAAGCGTATAGACATGTTGCTCTTTGGGGCGCGACTTGTTCTTGGCAAAAATTAGAGGTTAATTGACGGTACTAATTTGTGATTCGAGCATAACGATGTAGCTCTAAAGGTCTGCTTAATAGCTCTTCAGATTTTTTTTCAGGGAATTCTGAACATAGGGCATTTTCGCATGCGTTTCATGAGCCTCTTGGTTAACATATCTCTCATAGAACATGAATTCCGTCGTGTCCTAGCGCGCGGAAGGCGATTATTAGTATAATAATTAATTGTAAGACGGATAGAATTGAAATCTTTATTATGTACATTATCAAAATGGTCTGCAGTGGCTTGCAAATGGCTATCGATTTCCATGCGCACCCAATCACACTAAAAGAGGCTCTTGAGAAGGATGATAGACTCCTGGAAAATGTGATGAACGTTTTTCGCCTTTTTCCCATAGTCCAACCCACCAAGGTTCTAATAAAATCGGCTGAGAATGCTGGAATAGATAAGACGGTACTCCTCCCTATAGACTGCGAGATCGCCCGTGGCTGCACCTTACCCTCAAATACGATCATCTCCAACCTAGTGGAACATTATCCAGACCGCTTCATCGGATTTGCGAGCGTAGACCCTAACAAAGGTGATTCTGCGTTAAAGGCGCTTGATTTTGCCGTTAATGAGTTGAAACTAAAGGGGCTAAAATTATACCCTTCGTTACAGAATTTTTGCCCTAGCGATAGCAAGATTTATCCGTTCTATAAGAAAGCCATGGAGTTAGATATTCCCGTACTATTTCATGCTGGCACCTCATGGGCTGAGGGAAAAGACGCTTTGAACGATGTCATGTACCTAGATGATGTCGCATACAATTTCCCGAAATTAAGAATCGTTATAGCTCATTTTGGGTGGCCTAAAGTTTGGGAGACGGTTTGCCTAGCAGTCAAATATGATAACGTCTTTATTGACTTTTCAGGGCTGCCTTCTGGTTTCGGGCTGCCTCATGAACATTTCGAATTGGTCTTCAGAATGGTCCCGAAAAAACTCTTTCAGAGGTGCTTGATTGATAAAGTAGTGTTTGGATCGGACTTTCCTCGCACAGACGTGAGCAGAATGGCCTCAGCTTTAAAGAGCTTCTTGCCGTCAAAAGATGTTGAGGAAAAGCTTATGCAAGAAAATGCTGCTCGAGTACTGAACCTGAAGTAGGTGATCATAGACGAAGAATGTAATTCGTGTTTTGAAGATTCAGACTCAAAAAGAGAGGGATTATTTGGAGATAACGAGCCAAGTGAAGGAGGCGGTGGAGAAGTCAACGCTAAAGGACGGGGTTGTGTTGGTTAGAAGCATGCATACCACAGCGGCTATTACGATAAATGAGAACGTCGATGATTTTGTTCCTAAGGATCTTCTAGAATATTTAGAGAAGATCGCGCCGACCCGATCTGATTATCGTCATAACACTTATCTTAGATTTTCCGGCGCAGGTACTGACACGGGAGCGGCGCATGTGCATGCGTCGCTTATCGGCTCTGGGACCATCCTACCTCTAGAGAACGGGGAAGTAAAGATGGGGGATTTCGAGGGGATATATTTCCTAGAATTTAGTGGACCACGCGAGAGAAAAGTCATGGTCCAGATCCTAGGCGAATAGAGATTTTAAGGCTTTATTAGCACCTTAATTATACCCTTCTCCCTCTCCATCATCTCGAAACCTTTCTGCGCGCACTACGGAGGCAGCTCTAATCTTGGCTTCATTAATACTTTTAGTAACTCGGTTCGAGTATTGTAGGCCTCCGATCGCGGTAGTTCAGATGAGTTATTAAGACTTATTTTCTAATATGATGCGAGCGTCTGTGATTAAACAGTCTTTTTGGTAAAGGATTATCGGGTTAAGATCTAGTTCTTTTATCTGCGGGTTTTCCATAAGAAGGTATGACGTCTTTTCAAGGGTTTGGGCAAGTATCTTCTCATCATAAGGGCCCCTGCCGCGATAGCCTTCAATGAGAGGGTAAGCTTTCAATTGTTTGATCATAGAGTGACACTCCTCTTCCGATATTGGCGCTATTCGGAAAACAACGTCTTTGAATATCTCGATCATAATCCCGCCGAGGCCAAGCATTAAAGCTGGGCCGAACTGGTCATCGTTGATTCCACCGATTACGATTTCAAGACCAGGGGGTGCCATCTTTTGAACTATAAGACCTTTTGAAGGTATTGATAATGTTCTTATTTTTTCATAGATCTCGTTGTATGCTGCGGTGAGTTCCTCTATTGTCCTCACATTAAGTTTAACTAAACCCAGATCCGATTTGTGAATTTGGGAGGGGCTTATTGGTTTGACCACTAATGGATATTCTATTCTTTGAGCAGCTGTCTCCACCTCTGCTAAACTATTGACAGGAAGGTAAGGGACGACTGGAAGGTCGTACGATTCTAGAAGGCGCAGGCTCTCTAGGGTATCTAACGAGCTTCTCTGTTCTGAGAGGGCTTTTTCAATAATTTCCTCAGGTCTTATATTCATTAACTTCATTTCCTAAATTACTTATCGCTGCTATGCCTTAAAATTCTTAGCTGGGTTAGGGCTTTGGCGGCTATAGCTATTTTTTCTGGAAACTGGTATACAGGTATCTCTTTTTGAATAAGGATACGTCGACCTTGTTCGATGGAGGAACCGCCCATCAACATCGCTAGCA
>JAGTRH010000203.1 GCA_018396795.1 Candidatus Bathyarchaeota archaeon | reverse complement strand
TCTAACGCTTGCTTTAACACACTTCATAAATATTGTTTTCGCGCTAGTTGCAGGTGAGGAAGACTTGCAGACTCTTAAGCAGCTGGGCGGGACAACGTTCACATTGCAGCTGGCCATTAGTGAAGGCGTAATGACCGAGGACCCTATGTTGTATGCATTAATACAGATTGACAATGAATATACGCTTAATTACTTAGAGAGTTTCATGCTTAAAGCCAACGTATTAAAAGAGATCATTAGAAAGAAGGATTTTGATGGATTCATAGAGTTCTATAAGGCTACACGTGATTTACTTTCTAGAGACGAGGAATTTCCTACCGCATACGAGAGGATATACCGCGCTTTGAAGGTTCTATAGATGCATTATTGCTTCGCCTTCAACCTTTAAGATTTAAGCTTTATTAGGGTCTTAGTGTTTAACACCCATGGAATCTTCCTTATTTCATCAACTTTATTATTCAACTCCTCAATGGAGTATGTTTGGATTAGCGCTGCGATATCATATTCGCCGGAGACTTCGAAAACTTTATTTGCAATATTTTTTATTCTTCGAGTTACTTCCTCGGTTCTCGCTGGCTCCGTCTCGATTAAAACTATGCCTTCAAACTCTACATCTGTTTCCACCGTGAATCTCTTTATTATACCCGCATCCTTCATCTGTCTAATTCTTCTCCTTACTGCGCCCTCAGTTAAACCTATTATCTTCGCTATCTTCACATATTTGGTTCTCGCATCCTCCCTCAGAATATTTAATATCCTTAAATCTATTTCATCCATATTTGACAGATTGTTCTTCTTCGAGATATTTTTTACGAAATTCAGCGATCAAATGCGCAGAAAAACTAGGGGAGGGACTCCCCGGGTCTCTGTCTCTCCCTGTTCATTTTACGATTTTCATAAATAAAAAACGAAAAACATAAATAACCGAAACTGAAATCCCAGAATAAATGCGTGAGATAAGTGATGGGGATGGAAATAAGCATGTTTGATGGATGCTATACAGCGCTAATAACGCCGATGAAGAAGAACTATGAGGTTGATCTTGAGGGTTTACGAAGTCTCGTTGAATTTCAAATTAGTGAGGGTGTAAACGGATTGCTTGCTGTTGGAACAACCGGTGAGAATCCAACTCTAAGCCATGAGGAAAATATTAAGGTCATCAGGGAAGTTTATGAAGTTGCAGGTGATAAATGTGTAGTTATAGGCGGCACTGGGAGCAATTGCACAGATAAAACGATCGAGATGACTAGGGAGATATATGACTTTGGTGTTAGATGTGTTCTACTGGTCGATCCATATTATAATGGTCCAAGCTCTTTGGAAATAAGAAAAGAATACGTTGAGCCCGTTGCAAGCATGTTCCCAGAAGTTCAAGTCATACCATACGTTATTCCAGGCAGAACTGGAACGCAGCTCTTACCGCAGGATCTCGCAATCCTACACTCGCAGTTTAAAAATGTTAGGGCTGTTAAGGAGGCCACCGGAAACATCGAAAATATGAAGCTGACCAGAAAATTGTGTGGTGAAGACTTTGATATATTGTCCGGTGATGATGATAAAACTTATGAGATGATGATGAATCCGGAGGTACGTGCAAGCGGCGTCATCTCTGTTACATCAAATGTAGCGCCTGGAGCAACGCAAGAATTCACCAGAGCCATTCTTGAGGGAAGAAACGGGGAGGCGAAGAATCTCTTTGAAGCTCTTAAGCCATTATTCTCAATGGTAACCGTTAGAACTGAGGAGGAAACCCCATATGGTACTGTTTCATGCAGGGCCAGAAACCCGCTTCCATATAAAACGCTGATGAACATTTTAGGCATGCCTTCTGGACCATGTAGACGCCCCCTTGGCAAGATGACTAAGAAAGGCTTAAAGGTTGTTTTAGACACTGCCAGAACTCTCTATGAGAAAAATCCTGAAATTCTTAAGCCTATAGAAAGATTCTTTAATGTTGACTTGAATGAAAGGCTTTACAATGAGAGTTTCCTTAGGGGGTTAGCCTACGGGTATTAAATTATGCGTTGCTGGTGCAACAGGTAGAATGGGCAGCACATTAGTAAGAGAAGCCGTAGCGAGGGACTTTAAAATAGTCGGTGCTGTTGCAGCAAAAGATGATCCGAATATAGGTAAGACGTTGAGGGAGGCAGGCATTTGCGACCTTGATGTTGAGATTGCTGATCCCTCTAGGCTTGCAGAGGCGGCTGTGAATGCAGATGTATATATGACATTCACTACCCCTGAAGCTGAGGTCATTAACCTGCCTATTGTGGCCGATCTTGGTAAGAGAATAGTTATGGGAACAACCGGTTTTACTGCTGGACAAATGAAGAAGATTGAAGATTACGTTTCAGTCAGAGTCCCAGCGGTTTTTTCACCGAATTATGCTATAGGAATAAATATGCTCTTTAAGCTACTGTATATGATGAAAATTTTTCCATCAAGCTATGATTTCAGCATAGTTGAGGTTCATCATTCCGGTAAGAAGGATGCGCCGAGTGGGACGGCTAAAAAGATGGGTGAAGTAATTTCTAAAGTCAGAGGCTACTCCTCCACTGTTTATGGACGTGAGGGCTTAAACGCTAGGAAGCCGAGTGAACTTGAGATTATGGCGATACGCGCTGGCGGCGTCCCGGGGGTTCACGAAGTTATCGTAGCAGGACCATATGAGATGATACGTATTGAACATACGGCTTTCTCCAGAAGCGTCTTTGCTCAAGGAGCTTTGTATGCTGCTGAATGGATTTATAAGCAAGAGAAGCCTGGGATCTATAGTATGGATGATGTGCTTGGCGGTTTCTAAGGGGTGAAGAATCCTCATAATGAATAATAGAAGAGTCGTAGTAAAATTTGGCGGTTCAGACCTGTCCAGCGGGGAAAGAATAAGAAAGGCAGCTGAGATGATTTTGAAAGCTGGCTTTAGAGAAGTAGTCGCCGTTGTCTCCGCAATGGGTGAAACAACGAATAATCTAATAGGGATCATTTCTCAGATAGGTGAAATAATCGATCAGGATTATGCGGACATATTATCTATGGGCGAGCGGACAAGTGCACGTATATTCTGTGCAGCCCTTAAGGCTCTAGGGGCTGATGCAGTTTATATTGAACCAGGCCATGAGGAGTGGCCGATAATAACAGACTCAAACTTCAGGGACGCTAAACCCGATATGGAGGAGACACGTAAACTCGTAGAGAAATATTTGGAGCCTTTGCTTTCAAGCGGAAAGACCGTCGTTGTCTGCGGTTTTCTGGGCAAGGATAAA
>JAGTRH010000202.1 GCA_018396795.1 Candidatus Bathyarchaeota archaeon | reverse complement strand
CCTATATCCGTCAGCGTATAGAACTTTTGTTCTGCCATCCACAATTTTCAAAATTTCATCGTAAGCATTATCCAGCATTGTAGGATTAACGCGGGAGCTTCCTCCACCTTGGTATCGGGGGTTTTTGGCGAAGGCGCCTATTAAAGCGATTCTTCCCTCCTTTTTTAATGGAAGAATATTATCTTCGTTTTTTAGAAGGACAAAGCATTCTCTTGCCACTTCTCTCGCTAGCCTATGATGGGCAGATTTATCATACGCTGCATCTTCCCTTTTATTCTCCACTGCCCTAAACACGATTCTTAAAATTCGTTCCACCGCTCTATCTAGAACATCTTCCGGCAGCTCTCCTCTCTTCACCGCCTCGATGATCTTCTTATCTCCGAAACCTCCGTCGTAGGGCATCTGAAGATCCAGCCCTGCCAGAAGCCCCTTCACCCTTTCGTTTACAGCTCCCCAGTCGGATACTACTAACCCTTCAAAACCCCATTCCTCTCTGAGAACATCATTTAAGAGATACTTGTTTTCAGAGCAGTATTCACCATTTACCTTGTTGTACGCGCACATTACAGCCCAAGGTTTACCCTCCCTCACAGCCTTCTCAAAACTTGCGAGGTATATCTCCCTTAACGTTCTTTCATCCACCTTCACATCAATAGTTAACCTTCTATGTTCCTGATTGTTGGCGCAAAAATGTTTTATGCATGCGCCTACTCCCTGGCGCTGCACACCCTTTATGAAGTGAAGAGCCATTTCTGAAGATAAGAAGGGGTCTTCCGAATAATATTCGAAGTTTCTTCCACAAAGAGGAGACCTTTTCATGTTGGCTCCGGGACCGAGAAGAATCGAAACGCCCTCAGCTTGACATTCCTCCCCAATGGCGCTTCCCACCTCCTCCATTAGATTCCTATCCCAAGAGGAGGCTAATGTCACCGCCGTGGGGAAACATGTGGCGGGAACGCTTTTCTCAAAGTCGCCTTCCCGCTCCTGCTTTCTTAATCCATGGGGCCCATCGGTCATCATTATTGAGGGAATTTTAAGTCTCTCTACTGGTTTGGTATGCCAGAAACCTAATCCTGAGCATAAATATGCCTTTTCCTCAAGGGTCATTTTAGAAATTAATTCTTTAACATTCATTTTTTATCTTCCCCTCAAAAAGGTTTAACCCAGTTTTTAACATTTAAGCCTTCTGGTCTCCGCGCCTAGTGATAAAGCTATTTCAATTAGCATTCCGATAAAAATATAAGAGGAATTTCAAAATAAATTAGTAAAGGCTGATTCATTTGAACCCCTTCATACGCTTTATAACTAGGCGTCTAGCCTTCCTATTAATGACCTTCTTCGCTTTTCTGCTCATAATTTTCGCTTTACCCAGAGCTATACCTGGAAACCCCCTGGCCTCTCTACTATATCAGATAATTCAGCAGGCTCAATCTAACCCGGATCTTGTGAAGGCCGTTTACAAAAAGCTGCTGGAAGAGTTTGGGATGGATAAACCAGTACATATTCAGCTAATTGAGTTTCTGGGCAGGCTTGGTAGGGGCGACCTTGGAACATCGATTGCCTTTTATCCCCGTAAGGTCGCAGATTTAGTTTTCTCCTATCTGCCATGGTCTCTGGGACTTTTGATACCTGCCACTTTAACATCATGGGTTTTAGGCAACCTTTTGGGAGCTTTGGCAGCATATAAAAGAAAAACCGTCACGGATAACTTTCTTCTAACTGCTTTTCTAACATTGTCCCAGACGCCTTATTATTGGCTGGCCATGATTCTCCTATACGCTTTTGCTGTAAGTTTTAAATTTTTCCCGCTGAATGGAGCCTATAGCCCCGGAAAAACGCCGACTTTAAGCATCCCATTCATACTTGACATGCTACATCATTATGTATTGCCATTTCTCTCGATTATCATAGGCGCTATGGGTGGATGGGCAATAGGCATGCGCGTCATGGTTATTTATGAGCTGGGATCAGATTATGTAAGCTACGTTGATTCTTTGGGGCTTCCAGACAGAAAAATATTGCAGTACGTGTTCAAGAATTCGATGCTGCCGCAAATAACGGGTTTAGCAATAAATCTAGGTACAATTTTAGGCGGCGCCCTAATAACTGAACTTGTATTCTCATATCCGGGAACAGGCTTTCTCATATTCAGAGCTCTCTCAACATTAGATTATCCACTAATACAGGGAACCTTCGTCCTCATAATTTCAACACTACTACTTGCGAACTTCATAGTGGATTTGATTTACGCCTTCATAGATCCGAGAATCAAAACTGGCTATGTAGGTGAATAGGTTTGATTCCTCGAATAATTAAGGATTTGTTCAAAATAAAGAAGTTAGATGTAAGCCTAGGGATATTTTTAGGTCTAATGCTGCTAAGTCTGCTCGGTTCCATCATCTACCCAGTTGACCCGACGTCCGTTGTTGGGCCCCCTGAAAGGCCCCCTTCAAGCGCGTATCCCCTAGGAACGGATAATCGCGGGCGGGATGTGCTGGCTCAACTTATAGGTGGAATTAAAAACTCGCTTTACATAGGGCTTATAGCGGCCTTAATATCTTTAGGCATAGGGGTGATAATTGGCGCCATCTCAGGGTATAAAGGAGGGCTCACGGATAGCTCGCTAATGCTGATGACCGATGTGGTTTTAGTTTTACCATCGATTCTCATAATGATGCTGATCGCAGCTTATCTTAAGGAGAGAAACCCGATCTTCGTCTCCATTATAATTGGTGTGACATCTTGGCCTTGGGTCGCCAGAGCCGTTAGGGCGCAGATGATGAGTCTAAAAGCTAGAGAATTTGTTTATATGTCCAGAATAGCCGGCTTAAGGGACATAAAAATAATAATTGAGGATCTATTACCTAATATGGCCTCATATATATTCATGGCCTTTGTCCTTTTAATGTCCGGAGCAATGATTGCTGAGGCAGGTCTCAGCATGATTGGCTTAGGCGTGACGAAAGGAATTTCTTTGGGCATAATCCTATATTGGGCTCAGCTCTTTGAAAGTGTTCGAAGGGGTTTATGGTGGTGGTTTGTGCCGCCGGGAGCATGCCTAGTAGCGTTGGCATCCTCCCTTCTCTTAATGTCAACGGCTCTTGATGAATATTTTAGTCCTAGGCTTAAGGGTGGTTAAATGCCTATACTTGAAACTAAAGGCGTTAAAGCTTACTATTCTACGCCGCTGGGCTACATTAGAGCAGTGGATGGTATAAATTTAACTCTTGAGAAAGGCGTAATCTTAGGGTTGGCTGGCGAATCCGGATGCGGAAAATCTACGCTTGTAAATA
>JAGTRH010000201.1 GCA_018396795.1 Candidatus Bathyarchaeota archaeon | reverse complement strand
GTGATATAGCATGCTACTGCGACTATTCTTTAGAGAAATTTAGAAAATGGTTGAATGCCAAATATGGAGGACTTGAAGGTTTGAACACAGCTTGGAATGAAAGATTCAGGAGTTTTTCAGAGGTTCACCCTCCAAATCGACCCTTAAGAGCCTGGGGGAAATATAAGCCCTGGCTCGACTGGAGGGCTTTTTGCGATGATAATTTAGCAGAATGGGTGGGCTTCGTGTCAAATGCTTTGAAAAAAGGAGATCCTAATCATCCGACACACACAAACCTTCTTTTCCACCAGATCCTGTATAATCAACCCGCAGTAGGTGCCGATACTTGGAAGATGGCAAAAGTTGTCGATACGTTAGGCGTTTCCATCTATTTGTGGACTCAAGGCGGAGGCGATTTTCCATGGTGTTTCTCTCAAATTATTGACACTGTACGTTCGGCAGCAGAATCTGAAGGCAAAGACGCATGGGTTACAGAGTTACAGGGTGGGCCGACTATTTGGGCGCACTCAAAATCTGTTACACCTTCTTCAAAGCAGATAGAACTTTGGGCCTGGCAAACCGTAGCTAGAGGAGGAAAGGGATTGATATACTGGCTTTGGAGACCGAGGATAGGGAATGTGCATTCAGGATGGGAAAATAACGAGTTTGGCTTAGTATCAAAGGATGGTGAGTTGAGGCCTCGAGCTGAAGCCGCGGGCAGGGCGTGCAGAACGATAACAGAGAACACGGAACTTTTCTTAAACGCTCGCCCAAACGCTAAAGTTGCTATTCTTCAATCCCAGACATGTAAGAATGCAGCGGCTTCTGAGATACCGGATGAAACAGTATTCCACCCATACGAGGGGCAGAGAAGGTATTATGCCCAGTCGCAACTCGGCGCCTATAAAATACTCTGGGAGGAAAAGATTCCCTGCGATTTTATTAATCCACCATCAATTGCAGCGGGAATGTTAAACAGATACGAAGTGCTTATTATGCCATTCACATATATGTTAGACGAGCTCTCGGCAAACGCAATAAAGAATTTCGTTAGAAAAGGCGGTTGTGTCATAGCTGATTTTGGTTGTGCTATGAAAGATGAGTATGGGGCTGTTCACCTAGTCTCGCCGGGCTTCGGTCTCGATGAGGTTTTTGGTGCCTATTCTTATGACATAGAAACTCCTGACGATGAAGAATTTCTTAAAGTTAAACTTGGAACAGAATGGCCTATTTTCAAGGTTAACTTACCTCTTTACGCCTTTCGCGAAATTCTGAGACCATATGATAAAGCGAAGGTGATTGGCGAATTTATTAACGGAGAGCCAGCAGTCATAGAAAACCGTTTTGGAGAAGGGAGAACAATTCTCGTTGGCACGCTCATGTTTCAATCCTACCTTCTGAAAGGAGGGGAATGGAGAACGTTTGTCCAAAAACTGCTTCACAGCGAGGGAGTAAAAAGTCCTATAGACATTGAAAATACTCCTCCCAAGCTTTGGCGCAATATTGAAGTTGGATTTCTAGATCATAAAGACGGGAGGACGAAAGTTGTTGTGTTGCTAAACCATAACAGGGAAGATGCAGATATAAGTGTTAAAATGCAGAACGTTTGCTCGGTTATCGATCTGGAGACTAGAAGTGAACTACCATTAGAAAAAATTGATGAAAATGCGTATTTAAAGATAGTGATTAAAGGAAAAAGTGCCAGAGTTCTGAAAGTTGCAAAATATTGATTAGGAATACTAGTCAAGATTCGATGGAAATCCTTGCTTAGACGCCTGATGCTATAAAATAACTCCAGTAATAGAAGGAGGAAGAGATTAGCAGGATTAGAGAAATCATCAAAAAATCCGTTAATTTAAACTTATATACTAGGGTATAAGCTGTTTCCGGTTGATGGACCCGACACTACTGGTAGCCTCTTTTCTGCTGGTGGCAATTGCAGAGATGGGTGACAAAACTCAGCTTGCAGTCATAGCCTTATCGTCCTATCATAATGCTCTTCTTGTCTTCTGCGGGGGGGTTATGGCTTTACTACTGGTTTCAGGGTTAGGCGTGGTTATCGGAGATACGTTGACCATGATCATCCCCATGTTCATAATACGTTTTGTGTCAGCAATTCTATTCTTGGCTTTTGGCGCCCACACTATTCTATCAGCTAGAAAAGAGGAAGAACAGGTTAAGAAGTTTGGCTCAAAGTCTGTTGCTTTATCCGTCTTCTCCATGGTTGCCTTGATGGAGCTTGGGGACAAGACGCAGCTAGCCGTGATAGCGCTTACAGCAGAGTATGGTTCTCCCCTTCTGGTTTACGCTGGAGTAGCCATGGCTTTCACAGTCATAACTGGACTAGGTGTTCTGATCGGCAGCAGGCTTCTAAGGTTCATACCCCTGAGACTCGTTAAGCTTGGAAGCGGAGCAGCCTTCATACTGTTTGGAATAGGTTTTCTGCTGAATGCTGTTTTGCCTTTTTCACTTAGCGTCTGACTGTCTTCGGCTCCACGCCATCAACTATCAGTTTCTTCATGTATTTTAACGCCGCCTTGGCGTGTCTATCCACTATGTTGATCCCCTGATACTCATGGTTCTCCAACACAGGCGAGCATTCTTCAGAAGAAATGAACCTGTCGTAGCCTATTCTTTTAAGCTCCCTTATAAACGCAGGGTAGTTCACATACTGGTCTCCAATAAGTTGGCTACGCTTCATAATGATTTCTCCAGAAGGAGATTCGTCGAACGAGGATGAGCTGTAGTGGGAGAGAACTATCCCCGTCTCTTTGCACGATTCGACGGCCTCATGAATATACTCGTCACTCTGATTAGTGAAAAGAGGGGCGTCCAGACATAGTTTCACATTATCCATGCTGGTTTCCTTAACCATTTGAAGCGCATCCTCATACCCGAGCCTTATTACCGGCGGATGGTTTTGCAGTGCGATTACGATTCCATAGTCATTTGCCCATTTAGCTGCATCCCGAATCCCCTGCACAGCCCACCTCCACATTTTATTTCCTGTTGTAAACATACATTTGTAGTCAAAAAGCCTGTATCCAAAATCGTAAGTCCCCAGGTCATCGCACCTGGAGGTGCCTGGCCAAGCTGCAAAAACCTTCACTATGTCCGTATTCAGGTCCGCTGCAAGCCCTATAGATTCTTTCACCATGCAAAGATTGTTTTCCCGTTCCTCAATAATTGGGCTAACAAAGTTCGACATTGTTTCGACAGCAGCTATCCTAATGTCATGAGAGCACGCCAGCTCCACTACTTCTTTTCTCGCAGGCCCGTCTAGGTCGCAGGGCAGTGCCACTGGCCTTTTAGTCTCTATGGTTATGCCGTCGAAACCCA
>JAGTRH010000200.1:1582-3332 GCA_018396795.1 Candidatus Bathyarchaeota archaeon | reverse complement strand
GACTGTTAGTTCAGCAGAACCATATTTCATAGGAATCCAGTCTATGAGCCATTTTCTTCTCTCGTTTGGTTTGTCTGGGTCTGGACCAAAAATAAAGTTTTCATAATGTCCAGTGTCCCTGTTGGGTTTTCCTCCAACTTTCTCAAGTTCATTTAAGATAGCTTCTTCCCATAGTTTACAGTAATCTATTGCCGATCTTGGAATCCAGGATTGAGTTGGATATTCTAACCAAGTGTCCCACTCGGTCCAATTTTCCATACCTTGATGGAGATTTAAGAATTGGTCGTATCTATATTTGGTCATTAGATTCTCTATTAGCTCATACATTTTAGTTTTCTTCCATCTATTGCCTTCAGCATATTCATATTTACTTATTTGCTCATATACTATGCCCGGAACTTCTATGGCTTCAGCTCTTATGTCAAAGTAAGGATGGGTAATCCAAAATATACCGTCGTTAAATCCAGGCTTTGATGAATATCCATGCATTATACGCCAAAATTCTTCATTCGTATATCTTGTTCCATCCCAATAGTCTTCGGGCGATCTAGCTCTGCCATCAGGATTTCCAATGGGTATGAAAGTCAAGAGAGTGGCTGATAATATTTTTTTAGCATCAAACTCTGCTTTTTCTCCATTTAATCCATGCCCTGTGAGCAGCTTATTAATGTAATTCATTATTGCCGCTGTTCCAGCAGGTTCATGGGCATGAGGAACTACTGCAAGCATTTTTCTCTTTTTTCCCAATTGGTCAGGCTCTGAGATCGTTACTGCAATTATTTTATGTCCTGTATACTGTGTAGTGCGTTCTACTTTTACTAAGTTAGGGTGAGTGCCCGCCCACTCTTCGACTTTGCTCTCGACGTCTTTAGGTCTAACAATCCAGTCCATATTTTTCATAGTTTGTTAAAATGGTCTCACGAGGAATATTAAGTATAGAATCGTGGCTGGAAGACTCATTAATGCAAAACCCAATATGAAACCTGTTACAATTGGTACGCCCTTCTCGCTGTAGAGCTTTGTACCCCCGATCTTTAAGGTTATGAACTTTAAAACCCATGCAACAGCTATAGCTCCCATAAAATGCCTTGGACCCAAACTTGTAACAGCTAATCCCACTGGATCTAAGAAGAACCACGTATACCGTGAGTGTAGATAAAGTAGGCCGCCACAGAGTAGGAAGCCCAATATTGCATGTTGCCATATTGGTTCAGGCCCTGGCCAGTTTATGGCCGCATCTGCGTACATCGTTGATGGTATGAAAACATCCGATCCAGGTGTACCGTTCCGACTGTCACAACTATTGGGGCCACAATACCTGCGAACATCTGAACCTTGAACAAATTTTTAATATTAACATTGGTTGTTGCCGCTATTCTGAATGTATCACCTATAGCAAATGCCTGATCAGGGTAGTTTCCAGTGCAGCTAAATTCCCAGGCAGCAAAACTATTTGTTAAGATATATTCTTGAGTTACTGTTTCTGCGGTCATATTGGGCCAGATCCATCTAAATAGTCCTCGTCCATGAACAACTCCAGAAGGTTGAATGCCAACCAGACCACGCATCCTTGTAAGAGATATCGTGTTTAAGAATAAAAGTACAAGCAACGTAACCGATGGTACTATACTTATCTCACTTGCCATGAACATTGCAATAAGTAATAGTGATGAACCTATAAGCATCGCATACGTATATTTATAGGGGATGGGTTCCCTTTTCTCCAATTCCCTTTCTTTTTCGCTTCCTC
>JAGTRH010000200.1:0-1572 GCA_018396795.1 Candidatus Bathyarchaeota archaeon | reverse complement strand
TTGTACTGAAGACCGCGAGCCCAAACATAACACCAAATGTAAGTAACACATAGTTCTTAAAAGGATCATAGCGACCAATGTAGTATTCTCTGGTACTTCCATCCATAATTGAGAGTATCCCTGTATAGTATCCAGAGTAGTATGCTATTTGCGGAAGTATATACCAAAATAGCAAGTAAAATATTACAGCACTAAGAAGTGTGTTTAGAGGCGCATAGTAAGTTATAGCTATCAATATAGGATTCCAGTTAAAGCATGAAAGGCCCACGATACTGCTTGCAAGGCCTGGAAAGGCTCTAGGTAATTGCAATGTCCCAGGTGACCAAGTTACGTAGAGGTAAGAGTTGGTCCATCCATATATATCTGGAAATGCAGGAAAGAATGTATTCAACATGTTAGGTGTATAGAAAGCTAACCCAAGTATTAGTCCTAGAATTAGGAATTTTCGAGTTCTAGCCTTTTCATCCGTTCTTTCATGTAATGAACTTATCAGCTCTAAAGCTATCTGAGCATGTGGAAAAGGCATGCTCTCGACATCGATCCAAGTATATCTAAAGATGTTGATTATTGATTGAAAGAAAAGATACACTCCGATTGAAAACACGCTCCAGAAGACTATGAAAGGCAACCACTCCGAAAGTATGAATGGGCCCCCAGTCATCACAGTTTTTAGATATTCAGCACTTGGTGCCCAGAAGGATGGTATAAACCTGTTTAATCCTATCCGATGATTTAATGGCTTGTATAAGGCTTCAGACCACCTACAAGTTTGTGTTATGGAGGTTTTATCTATCCTTGTTCTTAAGGATGGACTAATTTTTTCCAAGAAAGCAAATAGAGCTATCATTATAATTGGAGCTGATATGAACGCTGCTAAGTAGGCTGATCCTCCAAGGCCATAGACATTATAGAGCGGTGGCCTCCATAGGGGGGTGACTATTGTACTGATTAGAGTTAACAATATAGTGGATAATCCGACAGTGATCCATGGTATTTTTTCAATTTTAACACTTTCTACTTCACTCATTTTTGCACGAGTAATAAATTTTAAAATAAATATAAGCTTTATCTCCATATTTATATAATCAAGCATAATTTTGATAGAAAAACATCTTCGAGTATTTTTTATCATACATTCAGAGGTCAGATCAAGTGAAGACAGCTGGACACATCAAGTGGCTTAATCTTCTCTTCTACAAGTCGAGCAATGAAGATAAGTATGATAAAGTCGATGTCATTGATTAATCCGGATGCACTAAAAGATAAGTAGAAATAATGAGAAAGCAAAGGAGTTAGCCATAAAGTTAGTTCGCAATCACTTAGAAAATGGATCCGAGAAAATCTATTGTTCCCAAATATGATGTGGCTTTCAGATAATTAGAATGGTAACGGAGCCTTTATTTCGGTTATGGGATAAATTTCCAAGTCGACAATTTGATCAAAAATAGTCTTCAAAGATTTCGGCATAATCGATTATTGGATCATAGAAGTGAGGGGCTGATTTTAATTTAGATGAAGAACACATCTATACTGTTTTCTTGGAATATAATAACTGGGAGCTATATTACAAAT
>JAGTRH010000199.1 GCA_018396795.1 Candidatus Bathyarchaeota archaeon | reverse complement strand
GACATGTCAAATCCCTAAAAGAATGATTGTTTTATTGCCTTAAAAGGCTATTTAATTTTTTATGAAAGTTTTTCAGCCAGGAACTACAAAAATTAAATACGCGAAATTATTGAAAAGTACTGTAGGTGTGATATCATTGGAAGATATTGCCGATTTTATCATAAATAGTGCAAGAGACATGGGCGCTGAGTATGCTGAAGCAAGAGTTCAAACAGATATACGTGAATCCATAATACTGAAGAATGGTGTTCTAGAAGCTTCCACTTTTGAGGAGAATAGAGGTGTAGGTATTAGGATTCTTATAGACGGGTCATTAGGTTTCTCATCAACAAATACATTAAGGAAGAAAGATGTAAAAAGAGCTTTAAGATATGCCTTTAAAGTTGCAAAGTCGGCATCGAATCTAGTAAAGCAGAAGATACGTATGGGAGAGGGAAAAATTGGAAGAGAAAAAGTCGAGGTTAAACCTAGAGTGAAATTCGAAAGTGTTGATCTCGAGTCGAGAATTAATCTCTTAAAAGAAGCTGATGAGCGTTCGATCAATGCAGCTATAGCATGCAAGGTTAAGGTTCCAGCTAGAATATCGACTTTGGATACGTGGGTAACGGAGAAAATTGTTGTAACAAGTGATGGGGCAAATATTTATAGCATAACGCCCAGAGTAGCCTTGTTTGCCTTACTTACGGTTTTTCATCCACAAAAGGGGTCGGCTCAAAGGTACTTTAATCTTGGTGAAACTGGTGGATGGGAGGTTGCTGAGAAGTGGAATCTGCCTAAAACCTTTTATGATGAAACATATGCTCTTTCAAGGGTTTTGACGGATGCTGTTAGGCTTCCAGAGTGTGAAATGGATGTCGTTCTCGGACCGGAAGTTGTCGGAATAATTAGTCATGAATCATGTGGGCATCCCAGTGAGGCTGATAGAATACTAGGCAGAGAGGCAGCTCAAGCTGGAGAAACATTCCTTAAATCTGATTCTATAGGGCTTAAGGTAGGCTCAAAATATGTTAATGTCGCTGATGATCCAACTTTAAAAGGTTCCTTTGGATTTTATCTTTATGATGAAGAGGGTGTTAAGGCTAGAAGGCGTATCTTAATAAAGGAAGGCATTGTCAACGAGTTTTTACATAATCGTGAGACCGCAAGCGTATTTGGTGTGGAAAGTAATGGGGCATCTAGAGCTGTAGCCTATAATCGTGAACCAATAGTCCGAATGGCAAACACGTTTTTCGTGCCTGGCGACTATACTAAAGAAGAGCTTTTTGAGGATATCGATGAGGGGATTTATATTAAAAATTTTATGGAGTGGAATATTGATGATAGGAGATTCAATCAGCGTTATGTTGGATTAGAGGCGTACAAAATAGAAAATGGCGAGCTTAGGAATCTTATTAGAAATCCGGTTCTAGAAGTAACAACTATTGGGCTTTGGTCAGCTGTTGATGCTGCCGGAAAGGATTTAGAGTTTCAGGCGGCATATTGTGGTAAAGGTGATCCAATGCAGGGCATACCTGTCTGGACTGGTGGACCACATATACGCTTAAGAAAAGTTAGAGTTGGAGGTGCTTAAGATGAGATTAAGTGAGATCCCACATCATATTGTTGATCTAGCGAGGAAGCTGGGAGCAACTGATGTAGCTGCCAAGCTTACGGAAGCCAAAAGAATTATGATAAGATTCTCGAATAATGAAGTAACTGTATCAAAAGTCTTCTCTGAAAATAGTATAGACGTATTCGTGATGGTTGAAAAACATAGGGCCGCAACCTCAATAAGCACTCTATCTGTTAGAAACATCAAGAGGACTGTGGAAAATCTCGTGAAAACCGCAAAAGCGACGCCACCATCTGATGTTTATACTCCTTTTCCTCAAGGGCCATTCACATACAACCCGGAACTACTGAGGGCTCCGGAAATACCTTTTGAACCAGAGACGTTGACTGGTTATATCGAATCCGCAATTAAGGGTGCATTAGAGAAGGGAGCTATAAGAGCTGCGGGAACACTCAATGCTTTTAAGTCCAAAATAACACTTGCGACGTCGGGAGACATTTACGCATTGCAGGAGATTGCTGGATTGGAAATATCTGTTAGAGCCTTCGTGTCGGAATTTGCTACTGGACACGCTGTTTCAATAGCTAGTAAAGTAAAAGACTTTAATCCAGAGGAGGCAGGCAGGATAGCTGGTGAAATAGCGAAAGCGGCCACTAACCCTAAACCCGGCGAGCCTGGAAAGTACATGGCGCTCTTAGGGCCGATGGTTTTCGCAGACTTTGTTAATCAAGTAGGCATTCAATCATCTGCTTTCCTAGTTGATGCTGGACAATCATTTCTGGTCGAGAAGATCGGATCGGAGGTTGCCTCAAAAAAGTTTACTTTAACTGATGATCCAACGCTTGCTGGTACACCTGGAGCAAGAGCTTTTGACGACGAAGGGGTCCCCGCCAGAAGCAAGACAATAATTGAGAACGGGGTCTTAAGGACCTATCTTCATAATAGTACAACTGCTAAAAAGTTTAATACAGAAACAACGGGTAACGCTGGAATTATCGTTCCCTACCCCTGGAACTTAATTGTCGACCCCGGCAGTAAGTCATTTGACGAATTATTAGCTGGGATTGATAACGGCATATACGTTACAAATGATTGGTACCTAAGATATCAAAATTATAGAACTGGAGATTTCTCAACAATCCCCAGAGATGGAATGTTTCGCATTAAGCGCGGCGAAATAGTTGAGCCAATTAGGGAGCTTAGGATAAGCGATAATATGCTTCGAATTTTCCAAAATATAGTGGATTTAAGTAAAACGCGAGCTTGGATAAGATGGTGGGAAGTTGAGGTTCCAACGTTAACGCCATATGCATTAATAAGCGAATTAAACTTCACGAAATCTAAAATGTAACGGTCGGAGGGCTTCGAAAGGAAAACTTATGATTAGTAGTATTAAATCTTCCAGTCAATCTTTATATTATCCGGTTTAACATAAACCTTGTTAACATAAACCTTGATTAAGCTGGATACTACTATTAGAAGCCAAAGCGGGGCTATAATAAAGTAAAATATAGTGAATTCTAGAGGATTAAAGTGAAAATTCAGCCTTCTAGCAATAAAATAAAATACTGATAAATATCCGGCTAAGCTTCCGACAACAATAAAGAAGTTTTTTAGCGTCGATAGTGTAGTAGATGTTAGGGCCATTGGGGGTAAAAGTATGTTTGTTTTTGCTGATAACAAAATTAAAGATATATAAAGCATCTTAAGAGAAAAGTCATCCGGCACAAAAAGGTTCATCAGAAGTAGCGGTAAAGCCGGAAAGATGAAGAGTAATGA